>NZ_JCALDF010000079.1:0-838 GCF_059812725.1 Mycobacterium sp. NGS41 | reverse complement strand
GCCGATCGCGCTGTTTTTAGGCCCCACGATCAAATCCCCCTCCCAATGGCCGGGTACCGCGCGGTCATCGGCTTCCGGCGGGCGATCGGCGATCTTGAATTCCTCGCCGTTGCTAAACGTCCCGCGGCGCGTGTTGGGGCCCCGTCGTTTGCGTGAGGCTCGCTTGGTGGACAGGCATTTGTGCAAATCAGCGCGCAGACTGCCCCGGGTCTGCACATACAGGCACTGGTAGATGGTCTCGTGACTCACCCTCATCAGCTTGTCATCGGCGTATTCGCACGCCAATATCTCCGCGATCAGCCGCGGACTCCAGCCCTGATCCATCCACGCCTCGATGACCGTGCACAACGGATTGTTCTTGAGCTTGAACTCCTTGGGCCGGCGCGCATTATCGCCGGCACGGGCATGAGCCATCCGGGCGTGATAATCCCCGTCGGGAAGGCTATTGCGCTTGATTTCTCGACACACCACCGACCGGTCCCGCTCGATCCGGCGAGCGATCTCAGCTTGACTGCAGCCCATGTCTAGCCCCCGCATGATCTCGATGCGCTCATCAAAGCTGAGTCGATGCCCCCGCCCACCTGACAGCGCCATGTTGCCGGCATCGGCCACCCCCCGACGACCACGGCCACTCATTAGCAATTTCATGGCTCCAGCATCGCGCCACCACCACCAGGCAGTGTTGTAGTGCACCCCGACCGCGCAGGCCGCTTCTCGAATACTCGCGCCCTGACAAACCCGATCGAAGACATCTCGACGAACCGACCTCGGTCGCGGGGATCCCTTCGGCATCGCAACCTCCAACTCATAGATGTTGCATTGACCGTATGAATCCGCC
>NZ_JCALDF010000078.1:0-844 GCF_059812725.1 Mycobacterium sp. NGS41 | reverse complement strand
CGGTCTTGAGCTCCTCGACGAGCGCCTCGCCGGTGATGGATCGCTCCACCAGGCTCAGCAACGACTCTCGGGTGTGCTCGTCGACCATCGAGGCGATCTTGATGGCCTTGCCGTCGATGGTGGAGTCGAACTGGAAGTCGATCGCCCACACCACCTTCGGCGCATCGGCGACGACCGGCGGCACCGAGGAGACCCCGGCCCGCTTGCGCGGGCTGCGCACGCGCACCTGCAATCCCTCCTGGCGCCAGAGCCGGTGGATCTTCTTCTTGTTGACCTCACGGCGCTCGTCGTAGCGCAGCGCCGCCCACGCACGCCGGAACCCATGGCAGGGGTGTTTGATGGCGTAGCCGCGCAACCAGGCCCTCAGCTCGGCGTCAGGATCGGTCGGGGTCTGCGCCAAAGGCAGGCGGCGGTAGGTGGAGCGGGTCAGCCCAACAGCCTTGCACGCCAATCGTTCCGACATACTCAACGTCTCCTTGAGCATGTCCACGGCGCGACGCTTGGCAGCTGGGCTCAGAATTTTCCCTTGGCGACCTCCCGCAACGCGTCCTTCTCCAGCTCGGCCTCGGCGAGTAGCCGCTTGAGGCGGGAGTTCTGCTCCCGCAGCTCCCCGAGCTCCTTCGCGGCGTCAGTGTCCATCCCGCCGTAGGCGCGCCGCCAGTTGTACAACGTCGCCGGCGACACCTGCAGTTCGGCGGCGATCTCCTCACCAGTCTTGCCCTCAGCAGCCAGCTCATCCGCACGGCGCAGCTTGCGCACGATGTCCTCCGCGGAATTCCGCTTCCGACCAGCCATGTGTTCATCGTCCCTTCTGACCCGACCTCGGGTCACAGGACTCTAAAAC
>NZ_JCALDF010000077.1:0-857 GCF_059812725.1 Mycobacterium sp. NGS41 | reverse complement strand
AGCGCCTCCAGCATCAACTTCGCCGACGTACTGTTCTCGTTCGGCCGCTTCTACTACCCCGAATTCGAGGGGCAACCACCCCAGTTGGGCACCGATTTCGCTGGTGTGGTGACTGCGGTGGGGCCCGGGGTGAGTGAGCATCGGGTGGGTGATCATGTTGGGGGGGTGTGTCATTCGGGGTCGTGGGGCACGTTTGTGACCTGTGATGCACGCCTGGCCGTCACCCTGCCTTCGGGGTTGTCGGATGGGCAGGCGGCCGCGGTGACCACCGCGACCGGTACCGCCTATTACGGGCTGCATGAGCTGGCCCGCATCCAGGCCGGCGATAAGGTGTTGATCCATTCGGGCACCGGCGGGGTGGGCCAGGCCGCGATCGCCATCGCGCGCGCGGCCGGCGCCGAAATCTTTGCCACCGCGGGCAGCGAGGCACGGCGGGAGTTGCTGCGCGAGATGGGCGTTGGTCATGTCTATGATTCGCGCAGCACGGCGTTTGCCGAGTTGATCCGCGCCGACACCGACGGCTATGGCGTGGACATCGTGCTCAACTCGGTCACCGGGGCCGCCCAGCGCGCCGGTGTTGAGCTGTTGGCGCATGGGGGGCGGTTCATCGAGATCGGCAAACGCGACATCTACGGCGATACCCGGTTGGGGTTGTTGCCGTTTCGGCGCAACCTGACCTTTTACGCCCTGGATTTGGGGTTGCTGTCCTACAGCCACCCCCAGCGGCTACACCAGTTGTTGCACACCGTGTATGAGCTGACCGCCCAGGCGGCGTTGCCGATGCCGCCCAGCACCCATTTCCCGCTGGCCCAGGCCGCCACCGCGATCCGGATGATGAGCAACGCCCAACACACCGG
>NZ_JCALDF010000076.1:0-879 GCF_059812725.1 Mycobacterium sp. NGS41 | reverse complement strand
CACCTCGGTATGGCCGTACTCATCGACCGTGAGGGACGTAAGCGAAATGAGCACGCCCAAGTTGCGATCAAAGGCGTTCGAGACCGACTACGGCGCCACGCATCCCAAGGTGGTCGCCAAGATCGTCGAGGACGCCGACTTGCTGCTGGACTTGTACACTGGGTTCACCTGCGCACCGCCAACCCGATTAGTCGATATTCGCGACCGTGCGTTTGCCGACCAAAGTGACCAAGGGCCCGCGTACACGTGCGGCCGGTATTGCCATGGCCTACAAGGTCATTGAGCGCTCACAAGCACTCTGGCGGGCCGCCAACGCCCCGCACTTAGTCGCCTCGTCCGTGCCGGCGCTGTGCGTTCCACAAAGGCAAACTGCTCGAACGCCTCATCGACATCACGCTCACCGAACCTATCGAACCAACCGAAACGGAGATGCCTGAAACAACCCCATCCACAGATATTGACAATTGCTCTGATGACCAAATACTGACGGGTATGACCGCTGCTCGAAGAAACCTCTGCATCCTTTACGGTGTGATCGCGCTGGTGGCGCTCATCGCCACCTGGGCGCACAACATCGCGTACTTCTCGGCCGGCGGAGACACGCTCGACTTCCTCGCCAGCTGTTTCGCCAATCACGCGGTCAGCTCAATGACCATCGACCTGACATTGGTCTCCGTCGCAGTGCTGGTCTTCATGGTTGTCGAGGGACGCAGGACCGATGTCAAGTACCTGTGGGTGTACGTCGTGCTGGGGTTCGTCGTCGATATCAGCGTGGCCGTTCCACTCTTTCTCATCGCCCGGGAGCGGCGTCTGGCGCAGCTCCAGGACGTTTGACTCCGTGCAGGCTGGCACAACCACAACATCATTCCCCACTTTTGG
>NZ_JCALDF010000075.1:0-966 GCF_059812725.1 Mycobacterium sp. NGS41 | reverse complement strand
GGAGTACGCGCCGGCAGATCCGGCGGACCGTCTGGAGCATCGGCCGGGTCGGGTGGTGCAGTGCGATTTGTGGTTTCCGCCGGCCAAGATCCCGCTGGGGTTCGACCAGTGTGGGTCGCCGCCGGTGCTGGTGATGGTGGCCGCGTTCTCCCGGTTCATCACCGCGCTGATGCTGCCTTCGCGTCAGACGATGGATCTGGTGGCCGGGATGTGGTCGCTGCTCTCGGGTCAGATCAGGGCAGTGCCTCATGAGTTGTGGTGGGACAACGAGGCTGGGATCGGGCGTCGGGGGCGGCTGACTGATCCGGTGACCAGTTTGGTGGGCACGTTGGCGACCAAACTCGTGCAACTCAAACCGTATGACCCCGAGTCCAAAGGTGTTGTTGAGCGGGTTAACCGGTATTTGGAGACCTCGTTTCTTCCGGGCCGCACCTTCGAGTCGCCGGTCGATTTCAACGACCAACTCGGCGCATGGTTACCGATCGCCAATGGGCGCACGGTGCGAGCCATTGATGGGCGTCCCGTTGATCTGCTCAGCGCCGACACCGCGGCGATGTTGGCGTTGCCACCGGTGGCTCCATGTGTGGACGCCGTCACCCAGGTGCGGTTGGGCCGCGACTACTACGTACGGGTCGCCGGCAACGACTACTCGGTCGATCCGGGGGCGATCGGCAATCTGGTGGATGTGCACGCCGGCCTGGACACCGTCACGGTGACCCGCGCGGGTCGCCGGTTGGCCGCCCACGATCGGGTGTGGGCCAAGGGACGCACCCTGACCGACCCGCTCCATGTCCAGGCCGCTGCTGCGCTGCGGCAACAGTTCCAGCAGAGCGCACCCGCCGTGGAGGCACCGGTGCGTGATCTGGCGGACTACGACCGCGCCTTCGGTGTCGACTTCGACTCGCAGACAATCGGTTTCGATGGAGAGGTGGCCTGAGATGGCACCGGAGGATCCGATCAAGGCGG
>NZ_JCALDF010000074.1:0-1114 GCF_059812725.1 Mycobacterium sp. NGS41 | reverse complement strand
GAAACCGTGATCCGGGCCGCGGGTGCGCTGCTGGGCAGCGCTGCTGCCGACTTGTCGTCGGATGCGCACTTCACCGATTTGGGCGGAGACTCGCTGTCCGCGTTGACATTCGGCAATCTGCTGCACGAGATCTTCGATGTCGACGTGCCGGTGGGTGTGATCGTCAGTCCGGCCAGCGACCTTCAGGCCATCGCCGACTACATCGAGGGCGAGCGGGCCGGCTCGAAGCGGCCCAGTTTCGCTTCAGTGCATGGCCGGGACGCGGTCGAGGTGCACGCCAGTGACCTCACGCTGGACAAGTTCCTCGACGCGGACACCCTGGCCGGCGCCGCGAACCTGGGTGCTCCCAGCGAGCGGATCCGCACCGTGTTGCTGACCGGGGCGACGGGCTTCCTGGGCCGCTATTTGGCGCTGCAGTGGCTGGAACGCATGGAGCTGGTCGACGGCAAGGTCATCGCCCTGGTGCGCGCCAAGTCCGACCCCGACGCCCGCGCCCGGCTGGACAACATCTTCGACACCGGTGACCCGAAGCTGCTGGCCCACTACCGCCAGCTGGCCGCCGATCACCTCGAGGTGCTCGCCGGCGACAAGGGCGAGCCCAATCTGGGCCTGGACACCGAGACCTGGCAGCGGCTGGCCGACACCGTCGACGTCATCGTCGACCCCGCCGCGCTGGTCAACCACGTGCTGCCCTACAGCCAGCTGTTCGGCCCCAACGCACTGGGCACCGCCGAGTTGATCCGCCTGGCGCTGACCAGCAAACAAAAGCCCTACACCTACGTCTCGACGATCGGGGTGGGCGACCAGATCAAGCCCGGCGCCTTCACCGAAGACGCCGACATCCGGGCCATCAGCGCCACCCGCCGGGTCGATGACAGCTACGCCAACGGCTACGGCAACAGCAAATGGGCCGGCGAAGTCCTGCTGCGCGAAGCCCACGACCTGTGCGGCCTGCCCGTCGCGGTATTCCGCTGCGACATGATCCTGGCCGACACCACCTGGGCCGGACAGCTCAACCTGCCCGACATGTTCACCCGCATGATGCTCTCGCTGGTGGCCACCGGCATCGCGCCCGCCTCGTTCTACGAGCTGGACGCCGAGGGCAAGCGGCAGC
>NZ_JCALDF010000073.1:0-1208 GCF_059812725.1 Mycobacterium sp. NGS41 | reverse complement strand
CGGCCGGATCCTGCAGCCACAGACCCATACCGAGATCGATCAGTGCTCGACGCAGCGCCACGCTGCCCTCGCGGCTGATGGCTCCATCGCGGCGTTTACCGGCTGATTCGTACTGCACCGGTGACAGCCCGGCGGCTCGATAAATCTGCCGAGGGCCCGGCCACCGGTGTGGATCACCCAGGGCAGCAGCATATTTCGACACCCGGATAATTCCCCAGCCGGGCACTGTGGTCAACGTCGAAAATGGGCTGTGGGGGATCAGTGTGGCCAACTCGGACTCGGCCGCCGCGATCTGAAGGTCCAAATCGGCTAACAGCGCCACATCGGCAGCCAACACTCGCCGCGCCGCGGCGGCATCACTGACCGGCAACGCCTCACGCGCGGCACTGACCAGACGTTCGGCCAACTCTCGGCGTAGCCTCACTTCACGCACACGGGCGAACCGAATCAATCGAGTTGGCCCCAAAGCGCGCACCCGGGCCGGGTCGGCCAATTCCGCGGCGATCAGCCGACCGATCTTGGTGGCCAACACATCCGGCAACACCATCGTTAATCCAGGAAACGCGCGGTCGAGTTGGGCCAGCAACTGATTCTTTGTCACTGTACGTACCGCTACCCGACGATTGCGATGGGCCGCCCACGCCCCGATCTCACCCAGCAGCTGCGGTGTGGCTCCCGCTGGTTGTCCCCGCCCGGCCAACACCAAATCGGTGATCGCTTCCAAATCGATCGCGTCGGTCTTTACCCGCCGTCGACCGGCAACCCGGCGCTGCTCGGCCACATGGGCCGGATTGAGTTCGAGCACCTCCCACCCCGGCGGCCATCGATAATCCAGCACCGGACGGTGATAATGCCCTGCCGCTTCGACACCTACCTTCACCTGGGCAGATGACGGAACAATGGCCGCTACTCGATGCACCACCGCAGCCAAGCCCGAACGGCTCATCACAAACTCGACAGGACCCAACAACCGTTGACGGGCGCTGTCGGTTGCCGACAGCATCGCTAAGGTCTTGCCGACATCGACGGCAACGACGATCGTGGACAACGTGACTGGAGCAGCATGCACAGACACAACAACACCTCCGGGGCGTGTCAAGAGAACCCGAGCGCTCCGAACGCTCAGATCCTCAAAAAGGGAACTTCTGACAATCCCTTCCTGACACCCCCGGAGGCGTTTGTGAAGGACCAACGATCTATATCAGCGC
>NZ_JCALDF010000072.1:0-1302 GCF_059812725.1 Mycobacterium sp. NGS41 | reverse complement strand
TCAAACGGGTCCCGTTCACAGGCTCCCGGCGACCTTCACGTGCTCGTGCCTGTCACGGATCTCCCGCATCGCGTCCGGGCCGAGCCGCGTGAACACGGCCCACGAGAGGTTGGGCCTGGGTGCCGTCAAATGTTCGATGCAAATCATCAGCCGTGCATGATTAGCGGGACTATGGTCACTTCGTGAGGCGCCGAACCGTCCTGACGCTACCCCTGCTGCTGGGGGCAGGTCCTCTGCTGACACAGGTGCCCCGTGCCGCGGCGGAGCAAAGCCGGTGGACGCCTGACCGAGCCAATCGCTGGTATCAAGCGCAAGCCTGGCCCGTCGGGGCCAACTACATCACCTCAAACGCCATCAACCAGCTCGAGATGTTTCAGGCGGACACCTTCGACCCGCGGCGCATCGATCGCGAGCTTGGATGGGCCCGGTTGCACGGGCTTAACGTGGTGCGGGTTTTTCTGCACGATCTGCTCTGGGCGCAGGATTCGCGAGGCTTCCAAATGCGTCTCGCGCAGTTTGTCGCCATCGCGGCGCATCACCGGATCAAACCACTCTTTGTCCTCTTTGACTCTTGTTGGGATCCGTTCCCCAAACCGGGTCGGCAGCGCGCGCCGAGGCCTGGGGTCCATAACTCCGGTTGGGTGCAGAGCCCAGGTGCTGAGCATCTTGATGACCTCGATTACCGCCGCACTCTGCGCAACTATGTCACGGGAGTGTTAAACCAATTCCGCACTGATGATCGCGTTTTTGGTTGGGACCTGTGGAATGAGCCCGATAATCCAGCGCGTGTGTATAGCAACGTCGAGCGGAAAGACAAGCAGGAGCGCGTCGCCGACCTGCTCTCCCTGGTGTTCGGGTGGGCACGTTCGGTTGATCCATCGCAGCCGCTAACGAGTGGCGTGTGGGACGGCGAGTGGGGAGATCCTCAGCGCCGCAGCACAATCTGCAACATTCAATTGGACAACTCCGACGTCGTAACATTCCATTCCTACGACGAACCAGCCGCTTTTGAGGCTCGCATCTCCGAACTTTCTCCACTGGGCCGGCCGATACTTTGCACCGAGTACCTGGCTCGGACGCTCGGCAGCACCGTTGACGGAGTCTTGCCAATTGCGAAGCGCCACAACATAGGTGCCTTTAATTGGGGTTTGGTCGCCGGGAAGTCTCAGACCTACCTGCCTTGGGACTCATGGGATCATCCCTACACGACGGTTCCGGAGCCCTGGTTTCACGACCTGGTCAAACCCGATGGACGGCCCTACCAGGACACCGAAATTCAAACCATTAGCACGCTGCGCAAGC
>NZ_JCALDF010000071.1:0-1362 GCF_059812725.1 Mycobacterium sp. NGS41 | reverse complement strand
TGAACGATCCCGGGTTTCATGCACCCTCGGGGTTCTGTGAGCCGGCCGGCCGGTCGGTCACGTGTTGGGAATAGTACTGGGCCTCGGCTTCGGCGGGTGGGACTCGTCCAAGGCGGTGCATGAGGCGCTGCTGGTTGTACCAGGCGACGTAATCGGCGGTGAGGTATTCGACGTCGCCGAGGGTGCACAGCGGGCCGCGGCGAAACGGGGAATCCGCTCGGATGCACTCGTTTTTGTAGAGTCCGATCGTGGTCTCGGCCAACGCGTTGTCGTAGGCGTCGCCGACGCTGCCGACCGAGGGCCGTAAACCCGAAAGGCTCAGTGTCTCACCGAATCTCACGCTGGTGTACTGAGATCCGGCATCCGAGTGGTGGATCGCACCGTCGATCGGGTGGCCCTGGCGCGACCGCAGGGCTGCGGCCTGGCGGATCGCCGATTCGACGAAGCGGGTGTGCTTGGAGCCCGAGGCCTCCCACCCGACGATCGCCCCGGCGTAGGCGTCGATGACGAACGCGACGTAGACGAACACCCCGGTGATCAGCTTGAGGTAGGTGAAGTCGGCGACGAGCAGCCGATTGGGCGCGCCCACCGCGAACTGGCGGTCCACTAGATCCGGCGGCCGTGTCGCGGTCGGGTCGGCGATCGTGGTGCGGACGGTCTTCTGGCGGCGTACGCCCTGCCAGCCGTTGCGGCGCATGAGACGCTCCACGGTAGATTTGGCCACCGGGATGCCCTCGCGCTGCAGATGCGCCCACATCTTCAGCGACCCGTACAGCGACTCCGGCTTCTTACGGCCGTGTTCGTCGGGCTCGTAGTAGCCGGCCAGGATCTCGGTGATGGTGGCATCCCACAGGGCCCGCTTCGACGGCGCTCGCGTGGCCCAGGCGTAGAACGTGCGCGGGGCGATCGGCACACCGTGCTCGGTGAGCACGCGGCAGATCGGAGCGACCCCGAATCGGTCCCGGTGATCAACGATGAATTCGCAGATCGAACCGGTCAGCGGCGGTTGCGCGGGTCGCTCTCCCGCACGAAGAAAGACGTTGCTGCCTTGAGGACTTCAATGGTCTGCTCGAGCTCGGCGTTGCGGCGCTTGAGCACGCGGATCTCGGCAGCCGCCTCGCTGGAGACCCCATCACGCTGGCCATCATCAATCTGATGTTGACGGATCCAACTCCGCAACGTCTCGGCGGTCATCCCCAACCGCTTGGACACCGCCGTGATCGCCGCCCACTCACTCGGGTAATCATCGCGATGCTCCAGCACCAGGCGGACAGCCCTGGCCCGCGTCTGCGGGTCGTACTTGCTCGGCATGACATGCACCTTCCCAAGGAAGGAGGTGCGCATCAAACACGGGACGGTTCA
>NZ_JCALDF010000070.1:0-1397 GCF_059812725.1 Mycobacterium sp. NGS41 | reverse complement strand
GGCTTGTCAAGATAAGTGTGTAAGGTGTTGTGGCCGTTTATCTTTGGGTCATAGTGGGAGTCGGTCGGGGAATTGGATGGCAAAGGTGTTCAGTGCTCGGGTCCATCCCCAGGTTGCGGTTCCGTCAGTTGATCCTCGTTTCTGGTTGATGTTGCGGATGGCCAGATAGAGCAGCTTCATGGCAGCGGCATCGGAGGGGAACGATCCGCGGGCTTTGGTGACTTTGCGCAGCTGGTAGTTCAGCGACTCGATGGCGTTGGTCGTGTAGATGATCTTGCGGATCTCGGGCGGAAACGCCAGAAACGGCACGAAGTCGCTCCAGGCGCGGTCCCAGACCGCCACCGCGCCGGGGGACTTGGTTTTCCATTGGGCGCGGAAGTCCTCCATGGCCAGCCTCGCGGCCTCTTCGGTGGGTGCGGTGTAGATCGGTCGCAGGACCGCGGCCATTTTTCTGCGGTCGGTGTAGGAGGCATAGCGCATTGCCGAGCGCAGCAGATGCACGACGCACGTCTGCACAATGGCTTGAGGCCACACCGCGGTGATGGATTCGGGCAGGCCGGTCAACCCGTCGCAGCACACAAACAGCGCATCGCGGCACCCCCGATTGCGCAGCTCGGTGAGCACCCCATGCCAGAACTTGGCGCCCTCGCTCTGCTGGATCCAGATGCCCAACACCTGCCTGATCCCGTCGACATCGACGCCGATCACCACGTGGGCGGCCTTGTTGGCCACCACGCCGCCGTCGCGGATCTTGATGCGGATGGCATCGATATACAGGATCGGATACACCGGATCGACCGGCCGGGACTGCCAAGCCGCGATCTCGTCGACCACCACATCGGTGACGCGGGAAACGGTGGCCGCGGAGACCTGGGCTCCGTAGACCTCGGCCAAGTGCTCGGTGATATCGCGGGTCGACATCCCGCGCGCGTACAGCGACAAGATCATGTCTTCGACCTGGCCCAGGCGGCGTTTGCGTTTGGGCACAATCACCGGGGCGAAAGTGCCGTTGCGATCCCGCGGGACCTCGAGTTCGACCGGACCGGCGGTGGTCAGCACGGTTTTGCGGCCGTGCCCGTTGCGGGAGTTGCCTGAACCGTGCCCGACCGGATCTCCGTGCTCATAGCCCAAGTGATCGGCGATCTCGACATCGAGGGCCCGCTCCAGCACCGACTTGGTGAGCTGGGCCAACAACCCGTCCGGGCCGTCAATGGGCATGCCGGATGCTTCGGCATCGGCCAACAAGGCATCCACCGCCGGCGGCGGCAACAACTCCGCCAACTTCGCGGTCTCAGACGATGAATCAGAACGTGGCAAGGGAATCTCTCCTGTCCGGCAGTCAGCATGCCTGACCACCATTCAGGCCCAACCCCTTACACAGTCAATAAGACACGCCC
>NZ_JCALDF010000007.1:0-219908 GCF_059812725.1 Mycobacterium sp. NGS41 | reverse complement strand
ACAAGCACCTCGAACGGGACGAGGTCAATATAATAATAGTCCGATGCCATTCGCGCTTAGCCCGGTCGGAAGTCGAAACAGATCTCCGATTTGCGTGATGAACCGGACGTAGAGATCACCCACCTGCAGGGCCGGGCTCCACACCGTCTCGTTTCCAACGTCGAAGACATAGCTCATGATGGCCATTCTACTAGGACCGTTATACCCGCATACTTCGTTCGGAAATCAGCGAGAGTGTTCTGCACCGCAGCTCTCAATGCCGGATCCACACGTGGAGTGGTGAACCGGATGACTATAGGCGTGTTTTCAAAGAACGCGATATTGCCGCGATACGATGCACTTCTCTATTTTGTCGATGTATTGATCCATAACCCATTTCTCGATATTTGGAGGCGTGATCACAGTCTTTTCTTCCCGCAAAACGACATTCTCGACCAGGACAATATCGGTGACCTATCGAGGCATGGATCACGCCGGCCCACCACGCTCCCCGCCGGGAATTGGAGCGTACAGCTGGGGTATGCTATCGAAACCGTCCCAATAAATCCACAGATGGTCACTGACCGGGCATCGAAATGCTATCGTTCCGCTCCGGTAGATCTGCTCAACATCCACAAGCCCGTGATACGCGTCGAAGTCAATATCTGATATGAGTTTCCACTCATTCTCGTTCGGAATATTACCGCTGGTATGTATCACCGTTCCGCATACGCACACAAACTTTGCCATCAGTCTATTTAATCACGATAATGTCGCTGATTTGATCGGTTATTCCCCTGACACGTGGTAGTAGATCACCGAGCTGGTCGGGCGTAAGGGGTGATTGCCTGAGGTCGATCACTACCCCACCACCACGCACTTGTGATCCCTTATCGGCGATCGCACCGACGATGCGGTCGATATTGCCGGTCGTTGGCGTGTACACATCATATGGTTTGCCGTCCACAACAAGGTCCGAGGTACGTGGGGCAGATGGGTCCGCCTCCCGAAGGATGACGGTGTGTCCGCGATTGGCCAACTCCTGGGCCACCTCGCGCTCACTTGCGGAGAACCGCTCCCCTTCGACGGTGAGGTTGCCCGTCGATGGGTGCGGCGGCTGGCCAGGAGCCTCGCCTGGCGCTGGTTGAGGGCCGGGCTGGGTTGGTGTTGGCTGGGCATCGGGCGGCAAGATCTGTACGCCCCTCGCCTGCAACTCGGCCTCAAACGATTTGAGTGTGCGGTATTCGGCCCAGCAGGCGTCAAGCGCCGGCTGTTCTCGCGGCACTTGGAAAACATGCGTCAGACATTCTCCGCGATACGCCTCTTTCACGCGCTCGTAGAGTGCCTTCAGATCCTGGGTTGTCGTCTCCGCGTAGGTTTGCCGGACCTGCTCCGGTGTCATGTCTTTCGGGGGGATGGGCGGTGGACCCGGTGGTTCTGGGTCAAGTGGTGGAGGCACGCGTGGCGGGGCTTGTGGTGGCGGCCCTAATCCGCGTGGGCCGCCGAGCATTTGAACCCCGCTGGGTCCCGGACCTGGCTTGGGGGACCCGTTGAGCGGTGCGGGCCCGCCAGCGGCGAGGGCAGGAGATGCCGTCACGGGTGCTGCTGGCGCCAACGGCTGAGCCCGCGGGGGTTCGGTGGATAGCGGGGGCTGCCGGGTTTGGGCATGTTGGGCTTGCCCCGCATCAGGGGACTGCGTCGTCGGGGGTGGCTGGGGTTGAGTGTGTGCGAGCGGCTGGGCCGTCGGCGTTGGTGACGGTGCGGCACCAGGCGAGTGCGCCGGTGCGGTAACCGGGGGCTGCAGGATCGAAGCCAGCACCGGTGAGGAACCACCACCGGCACCAGTCGAGGGAGCACCACCGGTGGAGGGCAGCGGCGGCACGGGCGGCATCATCGCCGCAAGACCTTGATACATCCCGCCGCTGCCGACCTGCTCGCCGACCCGGGTCAGGCTCTGCCCGGAGTGGGTGTCTTCGGTGACCACCGACGCCACCGCGGCATCGGCACCAGCGGCATGGGTGGCTGCACTGGTTGCACTGAGCATGGCGGCCGCTTCATCCTGCTCGGCCAACGCAATCAGCGCGGCCTGGACCGCGGCGTCAAACGGGGTGGCCGGTGCGGTGATGGGCGGCGAAGCCGCCGCATGAGAAGCACCGCCAGCGGCGGATTTGGTGCCCACCGCAGCGCCCTGGGCGATCAGCGGCAGCGCCTGGGCGGGTTCGGCGAACAGCTCATCGCCGCCACCGGTGCCCGAGGAAACTACGGCGGCCATCAGCGATCGCGTCGCGCTCGCGAGCCCAACCGGGGCAGCGTGGGGACATGCAGATGGCCGATGACATGCGAGCCAGCGGAGGCAGCCGGGCGGTCACATACCGTGGCGCGCTCACTCCGCGGATCGACCACCACCGCATGATTGCACAACCACCGGCGAACATTCATAACCAGATGGAAGCGTTCAGTGTCCGGGGTTTGCTGTCACGCGGTGATACTAACGACGCCCGCAGGCTTGAGCAGCGGCCATCCGAGCCTGATTTTGCCCTGCCGCTTCCGATCGTGGTTCTGCCGAGTGGGCCGGTAAATACCGGTGAAGTTGTGGTAACGGACGGCCATCGTTACTACCTGACGCTTTAGCCGCGGCCGGGTCGGCCCCACGGCGCTCTGACATGCAGTATCGTCCGCACCCGACGACGCCTCTGCGCCAATGGTGTGTCGAGCCAATCGCTGACTTCGCCCGTCATGACGGCTGCTACGCCGGTAACTGCTCCCATATGTTCCCCTAATTACCGGTTAATGCCGGGCCAGGGACGCGATGCGATGGCATCAGCTTCGATCCACCGAAAGGACACCGACAGCCATGACCAGCGCCGAACAAGCGGCCCGCCTGGGGCCCAGCGACTTCCAACACCTGCTCACCGTCGGCGGACGCGTCTTCGAAACCGAGGCACTCACCCCCTGCCGGCAGCACACTGACCCTGTGCAAGGCCGCGATCTGTGGTTCTCCCCGTTCCGCGACCGCGAACAAGCCGCCCGGATGTGCCAGGACTGCCCATTCCTGGGCCGCTGCGGCTACAACGCCGTCGTCAGCCGCGCCACCCACGGTGTGTGGGGCGGCCACATCCTGCCCGGCGACAAACCGGGCGAGCTCGAACCCATCTACGCAAGCCTCCTGCAACAGTTCGAAGCACGCCGCGCACAAGAACTCGGCAACGCGCCGGCACCTAAGATGCCCGACGCCAGCCCGCGCCGCCGGGCGCGCCCGGACAGCAGTGCGGCGTAAGCACGCGAGCGGTCGAGAGCCGCTAGGGTGCCAGGCATGCCGACAATCAGCTCGAAAAGCCTTGTCCGCAGGTCGATTGCTGCAGCCGCCGCCAGCTTGGCCTTATTCGCGCTGTCGGCCTGTGACTCCCACAAGGCGGCATCGCCGGGGGCTAATCCGCGTCAGGTGACCGTCCTCGGGTCGGGGAAAGTTCAGGGTGTGCCGGACACCTTGACCGCCGACGTCGCCATCGAGTTCACCGCGCCCGACGTCACCAGCGCGATGAACCAGACCAACGACCGCCAACAGGCGGTGATTAACGCGCTGGTGGGCGCCGGGGTGGATCGCAAGGACATCCGCACCAACCAGGTCAGCCTGCAGCCGCAGTACAGCAATCCCGGTCCGTCGGGCACCGCGACCATCACCGGCTACCGCGCCAGCAATGGGATCGAGGTCAAGATCCACCCGACCGATGCCGCCTCCAAGTTGCTGAACCTGATCGTCAGCACCGGCGGCGACGCGACCCGGATCAGCTCGGTCAGCTACTCGATCGCCGACGACTCGCAGCTGGTGAAGGACGCGCGTGCGCGCGCGTTCCAGGACGCCAAGAGCCGCGCCGAGCAGTACGCACAGCTGTCGGGTCTGCGACTGGGCAAGGTGCTTTCCATCTCGGAGGGAACCGGCGCCGCACCCGCCACCGGGGCGCCGCCGGCCCCACGCGGCATGGCGGCGGTACCGGTGGAGCCCGGCCAGCAGACGGTGAGCTTCTCGGTGACGGCGGTCTGGGAGCTTGGCTAGTGACGATCGCGCGCGGCGCAGCCGGGCGAAGCGGGCCGCCACTGTGGGCGCGTCGACCGTGGGGGCTATGGACGAAATGCGTTGACTTTTCATCCATATCACCCACGCTCGGCTAGTGAGAGTGAGTTGAGGCGAACAGTACGTCAGACGACTCAGGACACTAGAGCTGGTAAACCCTGGGATCCAGCGTCCCGATGTACGGCAGGTCGCGGTAGCGCTCGTCGTAATCCAGCCCGTAACCCACGACGAAGTCGTTGGGAATGTCGAAGCCCACGTAGGTGATATCGACGTTGGCACCCACCGCGTCCGGCTTGCGCAGCAGCGTGCACACCCGCAACGAGCGCGGATGCCGGGTGGTCAGGTTGCGCGACAGCCACGACAAGGTCAGGCCGGAGTCGACGACGTCCTCGACGATCAGCACGTCGCGATCGTTGATATCGCGGTCGAGGTCCTTCAGGATCCGCACCACACCCGACGAAGACGTCGAGGACCCGTAGGAGCTGACGGCCATGAATTCGAACTGGGTGGGCACCGGAATCGCACGGGCCAGGTCGGTGACGAAGATCACCGCGCCCTTGAGCACGGTGATCAGCAGCAAATCCTGGCCGGTCTCGGCGGCAATGTCGCGGTAGTCGTTGCCGATCTGCGCGCCGAGTTCGGCAGTGCGTGCCTGAATCTGCTCCTCGGTGAGCAGCACGGACTTGATGTCTCCCGGGTACAGCTCCGGGGTTTGTCCGGGGGTGATCGCCGAGGAGATCTGGGCCACGACCACAGAGTGCCACGCCACTGGTCGAACAACCAACGCGAACCCCGATTTCGTTCGTCTGGACGGGGTTCTCAGGACGTTGGTGTGAGCCGACGGCGTTGCGCGTGCATTCAGGGCGTTGGGCGTGAGCTGACGGCGTTGCGCGTGCATTCAGGGCGTTGGGCGTGAGCTGACGGCTTCCCGTGTGCGTCCACGGCGGAAATTCGGCAATTTTTCCACCCAGGATTCACGCGGAAAGCCGAGGCTTCACACTCGTTGTCCAAGCGTCCGGACGTCCAGCCGGCCACCCACCTAGCCAGCCAGGCCGGCAAGACGTCCTTAGACCGGCTCGCGGCTCAGCATCAAAACGCCGTCATGTCGACCGGCCACCAATCGCTCACCGCGCAATGCAGAGCCGACGGCGACTCCGCCCTGACCGCGCCACGCGGTGACCAGCGTGTCCACTCCGCGGATCTGCTTATCGGTCAGGCCGCTCGCGCCACCGGCCAGCAGCCAGCCGCGGATCACCCGTCGGCGTACCGGGTCTGGCAGGGCAGCCAATGCCTGGGTGTCTAAACCGGGCCCGGCCTTGATGTCCGGCAACGCCTGCGCGGCGAGCTTGTCGATCAGTTCCGTATCCTCGCGCAACGCCGTCGCGGTGCGGGCCAGCGCCTCGGTGACCCCGCCCCCCAACACCTCTTCCAGCAGCGGTAGCACCTCCAGACGCAGCCGGGTCCGGGTGAAGCGGCGGTCGGTGTTGTGCGGGTCGTGCCATGCGATCAGGCCCAGCTCCTGGCACGCCGCGTGCGTGGCGCTGCGCCGCACCCCCAGCAACGGCCGGCACCACGGCGGATCGTGCGGCCGCATCCCGGCAATCGAGCGAGCCCCCGACCCGCGGCCCAGGCCCAGCAACACCGTCTCGGCTTGATCGTCGAGCGTGTGGGCCAGCAGCACCGGCCCGCCACGCCAGGCGTTCAGCGCGGCGTACCGTGCGGCACGGGCCGCCGCTTCCGGACCGCCGTCACTACCCACCTGCACGCAAACGACCTGTGCGTCAACACATCCCAATGCGACTGCCTGCGACCGTGCCGTTTCGGCGACGGCGACCGAACCGGGCTGCAGGCCGTGGTCCACGATGAGCGCTGTCGTGGGCCGCAGCTGGGCCGCGACCGCGGTCAGGGCCAACGAGTCGGGGCCGCCCGACAGCGCCACGCACCATGGATCGTCGGCAGCCAAATAGGTGCGAGCGAACGCTTCGACAGCCGCGCGCAGCTGCCCTACAGCACCCTGTCGATCCATCGTTGCGGCTCTTCGATCTCGGCGGGCAACGGCAGGGTGTCGGGGCCCGACCAGATCGTGTTGAACCGCTCCATTCCGACCCGGTCCACCACATGGTCGACGAACGCCTTCCCGCGGGTGTATTGGCTCATCTTGGCGTCCATGCCCAGCAGCGCGCGCACCAGCCGCTGCAGCGGCGGTTGCCTCTGGTGGCGACGCTCATCGAAACGGCGCCGGATGGTGGCCACCGACGGCACCACCCTCGGCCCGACGGCGTCCATCACATGGTCGGCGTGGCCTTCCAGCAGCGTGCCGAGCACCAGCAGCTGATCCAGGGCTTTGCGCTGCGGCTCGGACTGCACGGCCCGCACCAGGCCGAGAATCCCCGGCGAGCCCCCGTCTGCCGCCCCGTCACCGCGGTTGCGGACGAAGTCGGCGAGCCGGCTCACCACCTGCCCGACGTCCTCGCCGGCGTCCTGGGTCACCATCCCCAGCGTCTGCGACATATAACCGGCCAACCACGGATTGGCGGTGAACTGAACCCGGTGAGTCACCTCGTGCAGACAAACCCACAACCGGAATTCGGATGGCTCGAGGCGTAGCTGACGCTCGACGGCTATGACGTTCGGATACACCAGCAGCAGACAGCCCTGTTGCCCGGCGGCGAACGGGTCGTACTGACCCAGGATCGCCGAGGATACGAACGCCAACACCGCACCCGTCTGCGCACCGGTGATCCGGCCGGTCCAGAACCCCTGCGGTTTCTCGGTCCCCTTCGTCATCACCCGCATCGACTCGGCCGCGGCCCCCACCCACTCCGAGCGGTCGACGATGCGGGTCGGCCGCACGTCGCCTGTTGTAGAGCCGTCGGTAACCAGGCCGGTGATGTCGCGCACCGGCGGTTCGGCTTTCGCGGCCGAGCTCGTCAGCTCCTCGATCACCTGGCGGCGGGTGTAGTCAGTGGACGGCGGCCCCGGCCGGGCCAGCCGCTGGCCCACGGTGGCAGCGAATCGCCAGTCGACAGCGGTACCGAGAGTGAGGTCAGAGGGTGTCACGCGCACCCGCATCCCCACAGCTTGGTAGCCAGAGCATCCATCACGTTGCGGCCGTTGGGGCCCGCGCCGTTGGAGATAAACGCGAACGTCAGCACCCGGCCGCTGCTGTCGGTGAGCACCCCGACCAGCGCGTTGATCGCGGTCAGCGAGCCGGTCTTGGCCCGCAGCCAACCAGCTGGCCCGAGGTTGGTGGCCGGGTCGAGGAAGCGGTCGGACAACGTGCCGCTGCCACCGGCGATGGGCAGCAGATCCAGCAGCGCCCGCAACGACGGCTGATCCGGCCCAGCCGCCGCCTGCACCACACCGTCGAGTGTCTTGGCCGTCAACCGGTCGTCGACGGACAACCCGCTGGAATCGACCAGCCGGACGCCGCCGGTGTCGACGTGTGCGGTGCTCAACCGGTTGGTCACCGCGTCGACCGCACCGGCGAAGCTCTGCGGCCGGTTGATGGCGGCCGCCACCTCGCGACCGATGCATTCGGCCATCACGTTGTCGGAGTGCTCCATCATCTGCGACAGCCGCTGGATCAACGGCGCCGACTGCACCACGGCCAGCTGCCGCGCGCCGGTCGGTGCTGTGGTGAGCGTGACCGCGTTGGCATCCAGTCCAAGGGCCTTGGCCAGCTCGCGGCCGGCATCGAGTGCCGGGGTCTGCGACCGTCGCGAGTTGACGGTGGTCGGCTGGATACGCCCGGCGTCGATCATCACCGCCTCGATCGGGGCGATATCGCCGTTGCCGACGTCGGCCGGGTCCCAGCCCGGCGCCATCGTCGGGCCGGTGAACACGTGGTTGTCCACCTGGACCGCCGTCGGTGTCGTGCCGCTTCGATGGATCTGCTCGACGAGGTCGCTGATCCGCGCCGAACCCCGGTACCAGGTGTCGGCACCGGGCGCCGCTGCCGACAGCGTCGGATCCCCGGCGCCCACCAGCACGACCGGGCCTTGCGCGTTCTGGCTGCCGGCCACGACCCGGGTACTGATGCGGGCCTGACGGTCCAGCGTGAGCAGTGCCGCCGCGGCCGTCAGAACCTTGTTGGTCGACGCCGGCACCAACGGCACGTCAGCTGCCGCCTGCCACAGCTCCTTGGCTGTCATGGCGTCGCTGATCCGACCCCCCAACGTGCCCAGATTGGGGTCGGCCGCAATCGGGGCCAACGCCGCCGCGAGCCCGGCGGCGCTCGGGATCTCGGCGGTGTCGGCCACCGGATTCATGGCCGGTTTGACCGTCGGCGGTCGAGGCGGCGGCACCGTCGGGCGTGCGCTACTGGTGCCGTGACCAGTGGTGAAGTACGCCGCCGCCGCGACCACAGCGGCAACCAACACCAGCACGGCCACCGTGACGATCGCGTAGGTGGATTTCCGCCAGCGAGTAGGACCCATCACTCTCCTGACTGTCTCGTCCCATTCTGCCGAACCAGCAGCCGCATGCTCGACTAGGGTGGATCCGCTACCAACTGACCTACCCCTGCTCAGCC
Organism: Mycobacterium sp. NGS41; assembly: GCF_059812725.1. Taxonomy (NCBI): domain Bacteria; kingdom Bacillati; phylum Actinomycetota; class Actinomycetes; order Mycobacteriales; family Mycobacteriaceae; genus Mycobacterium; species Mycobacterium sp. NGS41. The sequence continues at coordinate 211,323 of NZ_JCALDF010000007.1, read as the reverse complement.
AGATCCCGAGGAGCCAACACGGTGCAATTCGACGTGGTCATCGAAATTCCGAAAGGCCAGCGCAACAAGTACGAGGTCGACCATGAGACGGGGCGGGTGCGTCTGGACCGTTACCTCTACACCCCGATGGCGTACCCCACCGACTACGGCTTCATCGAAGACACCCTCGGTGAAGATGGCGACCCGCTGGACGCCCTGGTACTACTGCCGCAGCCGCTGTTTCCCGGAGTGCTGGTGGAAGCGCGTCCGGTGGGAATGTTCCAGATGGTCGACGAGGCCGGCGGCGACGACAAGGTGCTCTGTGTTCCGGCCGGCGACCCCCGCTGGGACCACATCCAGGACATCGAGAACGTCCCCGCGTTCGAGCTGGACTCGATCAAGCACTTCTTTGTGCACTACAAGGACCTGGAACCGGGCAAGTTCGTCAAGGCCGCCGACTGGGTTGGCCGCAAGGAAGCCGAAGCCGAGGTGCAGCGCTCGGTGGAGCGGTTCAAGTCGGGCGGGCACTGACCAGTTCGGCGTCTGCCCGGGCCCGCGCCTGGCGTCGATTACGCCGTACGCTCGCGCTGAACGCCGCCACGATGAAGACCAAACCCACCGACGCGGTGACCACCTCGGGGACGTGGATCCCCTGCTCGATGTCGACCAGCATGATCACGGCCAGCGCGCCGATCGCCCAGTGCGCGCCGTGTTCCAGGTAGACGTAGCGGTCCAACGTCTCCTGGCGGACCAGGTAGATGGTGATCGACCGGACGAACAGCGAGCCCACCAGTCCCAGACCCAGCGCCATGATGATCGGGTCCGAGGTTATGGCGAACGCGCCGGTGACGCCGTCGAACGAGAATGCGGCGTCCAGAACCTCGAGGTAGAGGAACAAGGCCAGCCCGGCCTTCCCCACAGCCTGACCGGCGCCTTCGGTCCCGATCTCGACGTTCGACGGCCGAAATGCCCGGCTCAAGGCGTTGACGACCAGATAGGTCATCATGCCCACCAGGCCGGCCGTCAGCACCGTCGCCCGCTCGTCGCTGGAGTGGGTCAACTGCGTGCCGACCATGACCAGCACAACCCCGGCCACCACCACCGACAACCGGCCAACCCGCCCGATGCGGGCGAATGGGACCTCAATCCACTTGAGCCACTTGATGTCTCGGTCGTGAAATATGAAATCCAGGAACAGCATCAGCAGGAACATGCCGCCGAATGCCGCGATCTGCGGGTGGGCCAACATGAGCAGCTTTTCGTAGCTCGGTGAGCCGTCCGGAAATTCGAGTGCGTCATGCGGCGGCGCATTGAGCGCCAAGTCCAGCGCCCGCACCGGATCGAGGCCGGCCGTCACCCAGACGATCGCCAGCGGGAAGAGCAGCCGCATGCCGAAGACTGCGATGACAATTCCGATCGTCAGGAACATTTGCTGCCAGAAGGGGCTCATCCGCCGCAGGATTTCGGCGTTGATGATGGCGTTGTCGAACGACAGCGAGACCTCGAGGGTAGCCAGCACTACCAGCAGAAACAGGGCGTCGAGCCCGCCGTGGAAATAGCCGGCTACCAGAGCCACTGCAGTCAGGAGTAGTGAGACGGCAAAGATGCGGAATGTGGTCATGGATCCTTCCGACAGCCACTCAGAATAGGCGACGCCGATGGCTCAGACGTTACGAACAGCGGGCCAGAAGATGCGGATCAACTTCGTGCAGCGAGCCGACGGCTTGCGCACTTAAGTATTTTCGATCTGTGGCGATGCCCGAAGTCGGCGGTACCCAAGCCTCCCCGGCAGCCGCCGGGCCCATCGCGCGTGCCAGCGTGGCCCGGGTCGGGGTGGCGACCGCCGTGACCGCGGTGTGCGGCTACGCGGTGATCTATCTGGCCGCTCGGGATCTGGCTCCGAGCGGCTTCTCGGTATTCGGGGTGTTCTGGGGCGCATTCGGTTTGGTCACCGGCGCCGCCAACGGGCTACTACAAGAAACCACTCGGGAGATTCGGTCGGCGCCCTACGTCGACGTTCTGCCGGTGCACCGGGCCCATCCACTGCGGGTCGCCGCGATGGTCGGCGCGGCTGCGGCCGTGGTGATCGCCGGGAGTTCGCCGTTGTGGAGCGGGCGGGTATTCGTCGAGGCGCGCTGGTTGTCGGTGGGGCTGCTCAGCGTCGGGCTGGCCGGGTTCTGCCTGCACGCGACCCTGCTGGGCATGCTGGCCGGCACCAACCGGTGGACGCAGTACGGCGCGCTGATGGTGACCGACGCGGTCATCCGGGTGAGCATCGCCACGGCAACATTCGTCATCGGATGGGCCCTGACCGGGTTTTTGTGGGCCACAGTCGCGGGCGCAGTGGCGTGGCTGCTGATGCTGGCGGCGTCGCCGTCGACGCGCGCCGCGGCGCACCTGCTCACCCCCGGCACCACCGTGACCTTCCTGCGCGGGGCAGCGCATTCGATTACCGCCGCCGGCGCAAGCGCGATTCTGGTGATGGGATTCCCGGTGCTGCTCAAGCTGACCAGCAATGAGCTGGGGGCCGCTGGCGGCGTCGTCATCCTGGCCGTGACGTTGACCCGCGCGCCGCTTCTGGTGCCGCTGACCGCTATGCAGGGCAACCTGATCGCTCATTTCGTCGACGAGCGCAGCCACCGGATCCGGGCGCTCATCGCGCCCGCGGCGATCATCGGCGGCATTGGCGCGTTCGGGGTGCTGGCCGCCGGTGTGGTGGGCCCGTGGGTGCTGCGCGTCGCCTTCGGGCCGCAGTACCTGGCCAGCAGCGCCCTGCTGGCGTGGCTGACGGCAGCGGCGGTGGCGATCGCGATGCTGACGCTCACCGGCGCCGCGGCGGTGGCCGCCGCCTTGCATCGGGCCTATTCGCTGGGCTGGGTCGGCGCGACGGTGGCGTCGGGAATGCTGCTGCTGTTGCCGCTGCCGCTGGAAACCCGAACCGTCGTCGGCCTGCTGTGTGGCCCGGTGGTGGGAATAGGCGTCCATCTGCTCGCGCTTGCGCGCGTCGGCCGCGTAACCCGCTGATACCGCCCTGCCCGGCGTGTACCTTGTGGGCAGATATGGGCTTGGAAATGAACTCTGAAACGCATTACCCCGACGTCTGGATAGTCGTTCCCGCCTTCAATGAAGCCGCGGTGATCGGCGAGGTGATCGCAGACCTGCGCTCAGTGTTCGACCACATCGTCTGCGTGGACGACGGCAGCAGCGACGGCACCGGCGACATCGCCCTGCGCGCCGGAGCTCACTTGGTGCATCATCCGATCAACGTCGGCCAGGGTGCGGCCATCCAGACCGGCGTGGAGTATGCGCGCAAGCAGCCGGGTGCGCGGGTGTTCGCCACCTTCGACGCCGACGGCCAGCACCGCGTCAAAGACCTGGCCGCAATGGTCGAGCGGCTGGCATCGAGCGACGCCGACATCGTCATCGGCACCCGGTTCGCCAGCCCCGACGCCAGCCAGCCGCCGTTTTTGAAAAGGGTCGTGCTGCGGACCGCCGCGCGGTTGAGCCGACGCGGTCGCCGGCTTGGTCTCACCGACACCAACAACGGCCTGCGAGTGTTCAACAAGAAGGTGGCCGACGCCCTGGACATCACCATGAGCGGAATGAGCCATGCCAACGAGTTCGTCATGCTGATCGCCGAACACAACTGGCGCGTAGTCGAGGAACCAGTCGAAGTGTTGTACACCGATTACTCCAAGTCGAAGGGGCAACCCCTGCTCAACGGCGTCAACATCATTTTCGACGGATTCCTGCGGGGGAGGATGCCCCGATGAAAAAGACCGAAAGATGAAAAGGACCGAAAGATGAACTGGATCCAGGTGCTGTTGATCGGGGCGATCATGGCCCTGCTGGTCTTCCTGCTGCGGTCGCGGCGCAATGCGCGGTCCCGCGCCTGGGTCAAGGTCGGCTATGTGCTGTTCGTGTTCGCCGGGATCTATGCCGTGCTGCGGCCGGACGACACCACCGTGGTGGCGAATTGGTTCGGCGTGCGCCGCGGGACCGACCTGATGCTCTACGCGCTGATAATGGCGTTCAGCTTCACCACGCTGAGCACTTACATGCGGTTCAAGGACTTGGAGCTGCGCTACGCGCGACTCGCCCGCGCCGTCGCGATCGAGGGCGCGCAGGCGCCGGAGAGTTAACCGCGCGGAGCACGCGGCGAGCGTGAAACCATTGCGAAAAAGTTGCCGGGATCTCGCACTGGTTTCACGTTCGGCGTCAGGGTTAGCCCGTGTGCAACCGGCGGAAGTACTCCACTGTGCGGCGTACCCCTTCGTCGAGCCGGACTTGCGGACGCCAGCCCAATACCCGTTCCGCTGAACCGAAGTCGAGGCAGGAGCGCCTGAGGTCGCCCAGGCGCGGCGGATGAAACTCCGGATCGTCGGGCCCCCCGACGGCCGCGGCCACCACGGTGTGCAGTTGCCGGTCCGAGGTCTCGATGCCGGTGCCGATGTTGAAGCGCTGCCCGCCCCCCGCATCGCCGGACGCCTTGACGAATGCGTCCACCACGTCGTCGACGAACACGTAGTCGCGGGTGTTGGTGCCGTCGCCGAACACCTTGGTGGACTTACCCGACAGCAGCGCCTGCGCGAAAATCGCCACCACGCCGGCCTCGCCGTGCGGATCCTGCCGGGGGCCGTAGACGTTGGCCGGTGCGATGTGCGAGCAGTCCAGGCCGTACAGATGGCGGAAGGTGTTCAGGTAGATCTCGCCCGCCACTTTGCCGGCAGCATAGGGCGAAGCAGGATCTGTCGGGTCGTCCTCACTCGTCGGAAACTGCGTCGGGGTGCCGTAGATGGATCCGCCCGACGAGGTGTGCACGACTTTGCGGACACCTGTGCTCCGAGCAGCTTCGGCCAGCCGCACGGTGCCGATGACGTTGACCGACGCGTCGAATTGCGGATTGGCCACCGAACGCCGGACGTCGATCTGGGCCGCGAGGTGGAAAACCACCTCGGGCCGGTGCTCGTCGAAGATGGCCTGCAGGTCCGCGGTGACGATGTCGGCCTCGACGAAGACGTGAGCCGGATTGTCGGCCAGATGCTCGAGGTTGGTCGCGCGTCCGGTGGCGAAATTGTCCAGTCCTACCACGGTGTGGCCGTCTGCCAGCAGACGATCGACCAACGTCGATCCGATGAAGCCGGCTGCTCCGGTGACCAGTGCGCGCACCGGCCCACCATACCGACCGGTAAGAAATAACCATGCTCACCGCGACCGCACGGATACCGCGGGTGGCTCTGGCCGCTGCCGCGCTGATCGTCGTGCAGTTGGTGATCCGCGCGGTTCTGGCGTTCGGTGGCTACTTCTACTGGGACGACCTGATTCTGGTCGGTCAGGCCGGAACTCAGCATCCGCTGTCGCCGTCGTACCTGTTCAACGACCACGACGGCCACGTGATGCCGGCTGCCTACCTGGTCGCGGGCGCGATCACCCGGCTGGCGCCGCTGAACTGGGCCGGACCGGCGATCTGTCTGGTGGTGCTGCAGCTGCTAGCCTCGCTGACGCTGTTGCGCGCGCTGTACGTGATCCTGGGCTGGCGCCCGGTGCTGCTGATTCCATTGACGTTTGCCCTGTTCACACCGCTGGGCGTGCCGGCGTACGCGTGGTGGGCCGCGGCGCTGAACTCGCTTCCGATGCTGGCGGCGCTGGCCTGGGTGTGCGCGGACGCGGTACTGCTGGTTCGCACCGGCAACCAGCGCTATGCGTTGACAGGCGTGCTGGCCTACCTCGCCGGACTGCTGTTCTTCGAGAAGGCCGCCGTGATCCCGTTCGTCGCCTTCGCGGTGACGGCACTGCTGTGCCACGTGCGCGGCGACCGCGGCGTTTTGCGCGCGGTGTGGCGAGCGGGAATCCGGCTCTGGGTGGCTTCGCTGGCTCTGACCGCCGGCTGGGTGGCGCTGTATTTGAGCGTGGTGGATCAGCAGCGGTGGAGTTCCGATCTGGGCATGACGTGGAAACTGCTGTCCCGTTCGATCACCCACGGCATCGTGCCGGGTTTGGCCGGCGGGCCGTGGCGCTGGGAGCGCTGGGCCCCCGCCTCACCGTGGGCCACTCCCCCGCCGCTGGTGATGGCGCTCGGCTGGCTGGTGTTTGCCGGCGTCCTGGCGATATCGCTGATCCGCAAACAACGCATCGGGCTGGTGTGGCTGACCGCGGCAGGCTATGCGGTCGCCTGCCAGGTGCCTATCTATCTGATGCGTTCGTCGCCGTTCACCGTCCTTGAATTGGCCCAGACCCTGCGCTATTTCCCGGACCTTGTTGTCGTGCTGGCGCTGCTGGCCGCCGTCGTGTTCACCGCACCCAACCGGCCATCGGCGCGCTGGCTGGACGCCTCGGCCAAACGTGCCGTGGTGACAACGGCTTTGGCGGGGCTGTTCCTGGGCAGCAGTCTGTATTCGACGGCGACCTTTCTGACCAGCTGGCGTGACAATCCCGCCCAGCCGTACCTGCAGAATGCGCGCGCGAGTTTGGCTGCCGCGCGGGCGGCTTCGAGCGCGCCGCTGCTGGATCAGGAGGTGGATCCGATGGTGCTGCAGCGGATGGTATGGCCGGAGAACCTGGCCAGCCACATGTTCGCCCTGCTCCGCGACCGCCCGGAATTCGATACGGCGACAACGCAATTGCGCATGCTGGACACCTCCGGGTGGGTGGTCGACGCGAAGGTGACCTGGGTCCGCACGATCTCGCGCGGTCCCGTCCCGCAATGCGGCTACTTCGTCCAGCCGGACGCGCCGGCGTGGCTGCTCCTGGACGGGCCGCTGCTACCCGCCGACTGGACCGTGGAGCTGAACTACCTGGCCAACAGCAACGGGTCGGTCACACTGTCGCTGACCGAGGGGCCGAAAGTGAGAGTTCCGGTGCAGCCCGGACTCAACCGGGTCTTCGCCCGGCTGCCGGGCGCCGGAGGCGCAATCGCTGTGCAAGCCAATACGACCGGGCTTTCGCTGTGTATCGCGTCGGGACCGGTGGGATTCCTCGCCCCTCTCTAAGCGCCAGGCTAGCCCGTTTGGGCCGCAACGATCGCGCTCAGTTCGCTTCGCGACCGGATGTTCAGCTTCTGATAGATATGCCGCAGGTGGTATTCGACCGTCTTCGGGCTCAAAAACAACGCGGCCGCAGTCTCTTTCGTCGTCCGCCCGGCACCGAGTAGCTGTGCGATGTGGATCTCCTGCGAGGTGAGGGCGGCGAGCTGGCCTTCACCACGGCGACGCGCCCGCTCACCCGTCGCGTCCAATTCGGACGCTGCCAGGTCCGCCCACGGGCGGGCGCCGAGGCGCTCGAATTGTTCGAGTGCCTGACGGAGGTGCGGGCGCGCCGCCACCCGGCTCTTGTCACGGCGCAACGACGCGCCGAACGCCAGCCGGGTCCGTGCCTCCTCGTAGAGGTCCAGGCTGCCGTGGTGGAGTTGAAGCGCCTGCTCGAACAACGCGTTTCGCTTGCCGACATCGGTGCAGACCAGGGCCATCGCGCGCTGCGCGCGGGCCAGCGCCCAGGGCTGGCCCTTCTGCTGTGCCCGACGCTGGTAGTCGCCGGCCGTTGCCGCCGCGGCGGCCAGATCGCCCTGACGCACTTGCGCTTCGGCGAGTTCCGGTCCGGGAGCCAGGTCGACGTCGTGAAACCCGATGCGGCTCATGGTGTCCTGCAGCTGGGTGAAGCTTTGCACCGCAGCCGCGGCATCGCCGTCGGCGAGGCTGGAGTCACCGAGTGCGTAGCGGACCCAAAGTTCGGCCAGCACAATCTGATGTTTCTGGGCCAGCGCCAGTGCTTCAGTACAGTTGCGGTGGCAGTCCTCCGCGCGGCCCATTCTGGCCTGCAGCCAGGCCAGGCCGGCCAGCGATGCGGCCAGGTCGGTGGTCTGTCCGGTTTCCCTGGCCAGCGTGAGGCTTTCGTCGAATGCGCTGAGCGCCGACGACCATCGATCGGTGGTGGCGTCGTCACGGGCCATGTGGAAGAGCAGGTTGGGCAGCGCGCCCAACGCCGTGCGCGCCCGCTGCTCCTGAACGACACGCCCGACGAGCTCGCGGCCGGCCCGGGACTCACGCAGGAACAGCGGGCCGATCACCGACAAGTCCGGTCGTCGCGGGTCTTCAAACAGCTGGGGATCCTTGGTCATCGACTCGACCGCCGCTCGGATCCAGTGCATGCCTTGCTGACCCGTCAACACCCGCGCCATGCCGATCGCCATCTGCCCGCGGATTCGAGCGACATCGCCGCCGCAGTCATCAAGCAAGCTCTCGATGCGATCGGCGGCCGACGCCGCCGCCGCCGTCTCACACAGGTAAAAGCAAGCGCTGACGGCGTCGGCCAGCAACCGGACCGCGGCGTCCGGGTCGGACGTCGCGGCGCGCTCCGCGGCCCGGGACAGCAGGTGGTGCGCGTCGCGCAGCGAGCCGGTTCGCAACGCGAGATTGCCTCGTATACTGTCGATCTCGGCCGATCTGCCCGGATCCGTCACCAGTTTCCGGGCGGCACTCAGGAATTCGTCGGCCGTGCCGACCCTGCCCGCGAACCAGGCGGATTCGCCGGCCTGAAACAGGCGTGAGCCACGCGATTCGTGGGCCGAGGTGAGTTCGGCGCTGCGCGCCAGCCCGATCGCGGCGGTGCCGTACGCCCCACGCGCGCGGGCGTGTTCGGCCGATTCGGCCAGCATGTCGGCGACCGTGTCGTCCGGCCCGACGCAGGCTTCGCTCAGATGCCATGCGCGCCGATCTGCCGACGACTCGGGTAACGCCGCTGCCACCGCGCGGTGGGCAGCCCGCCGTTCTTCCGGTGCTGCCACCGCGTACACCGCCGATCGCACCAGCGGATGCCGGAACTCTGCGCGACCGCCCCGAAGTTGCAGCAGCCCAACCCGCTCCGCGTCGGCAAGGGATTCTAGGGAATTCAAATCGCGGTCCAGCGCCGCGGCGGCCTGCGCCGTCAACGACATGTCGCCGTCCGCAACGGCAGTCAGCAGCAGTAGCCGTTGCGACGCCATCGGCAGCGTCGACACTCGGCGGGCGAAGGTGCGCGCGATGGTCTCGGTCACCGGCATCGGCAGTTCGGGCCCCACCTGGCCGAGACGATCGGCATCGCGCGCCAACTCGATGAGCGCCAGCGGGTTGCCCGCGGTCACCTGATGCAACTTTGCGGTCATCTCCGCACCCGGGGACCCTCCTGCGGCCGTCGCGAGCAGCGCGCCCGCCGCGTCTCGGTCGAGGCCGGACAGATCCAGGGCCGCCAGGCCTGAATTGTGAAGCAGCGCATCAGGTTCCGGACGTAGCGATATCAGCAGCGCGATCGGGTCGGCCACCAGCCGGCGCGCGATGAACAAAAGCGCCTCGGCAGAGGGCAGGTCAAGCAGGTGCGCGTCGTCGACCAACACCAGCAGCGGGCACTCCTCCGCGAAGCGGCTTATCAGGCTGAGTGCGCCAACGCATACGGCAAACCGCTCCGGCGCAGGGCCGTCGCGCAGCATCAGCGCAACCGACAGGGCGTCACGTTGCGGTTCAGGGATGCGCCCGAGCAGCGGCAAGGCCGGCGATAGCAGTTGCTGCAGTCCGGCGAAGCCCAGTCCGGCTTCCTGCTCGCTGCCCGAGATGCGCAGCACCCGCATCTCCCCGGCTTGGGCAGCGGTGTCGTCGAGCAGCGCGGTCTTGCCGATTCCCGCTTCGCCGCTGAGCACCAGGACACCGCTTTGGTGGACACGCGCCGCGGCCAGCAACGCGGCGAGTCGCTGCTGCTCAGACTCGCGACCGACCAGCATGGCTGAGATCGTACGGCGGCGATCTCAAGCTCGGCGAAGCCGGGCTTGGCGGGGCTTGGAGGGGTGCAGAGAGTCTCCGATATCAACTTCGTGGATCGCCTAATGGTTCGCGCGCGGTACGCATGCAACGCGTGTGGTCAAGAAGATTAGGTGGGGCACCGGATTCGCTAGGGCCTCCCGCGGTGCGACGGTGAGTTCACCTAAGACGAAGGAGCACTCCCATGACAGCACTCGACGACACCCAGGCAGCCGCGATCGACCCGGAGAAGCTGATGGCCTTCGTGTTCCGCGCGGTGGAAGAAGCCGGTGCGGCATTGAACTGCGCCCTGGTGGTGATGGGCGATCGCCTCGGCTACTACCGAAGCCTGGCTGACCATGGCCCTACCACCCCGGCCGAACTCGCCGAACGCACCGACACCGACGAGCATTACGCGCGCGAATGGCTCAACGCCCAGGCCGCCGGATCGTTCGTCACATACGACCCCACCACCGGCCGCTATCAGCTGCCGCCCGAGCACGCGGTGGCGCTCACCGACGAAACCAGCCCGGCGTTCGTGAGCGGCCTGTTCCAGATCGCGCACGGGACCATCACCGATGCGGGCAGGATCATCGATGTCGCCCGCACGGGTGACGGCGTCGGATGGGGCGATCACAACTCCGATGTGCACGTGGGATGCGAGCGCTTCTTCCGTCCTACCTACGCCGCATACCTGGTCAACGCCTGGCTACCGGCACTCGACGGCGTGGTGGACAAACTCAACGCCGGCGCCACGGTCGCCGATGTCGGCTGCGGGCACGGCGCGTCGACAATCCTGATGGCACAGTCGTTTCCGACGGCCAGGTTCTTCGGAATCGACGGTCACGCCGGGTCGATCACGACGGCACGCGAACGGGCCGCGGAGTTGGGGTTGCAGGCACAGGTCAGCTTCGAGGCGGTGGGAGCACAGTCGTTCCCGGGCGGCCCGTATGACCTGGTGACGATGTTCGACTGCCTGCACGACATGGGCGATCCGGTCGGCGCCGCACGGCATGTCCGCGACGTCATCGCGGACGACGGCACCTGGATGATCGTCGAACCCGCGGCCGGCGATCACGTCGAGGACAACCTGACCCCGATCGGCCGCACCTTCTACGGCTTTTCCACCCTGTTGTGCACGCCGTCGTCATTGGCCCAGCCGGTGGGACTCGCGTTGGGCACCCAGGCGGGTCCGGCGCGGATCAAAGACGTCGTGACAACTGCGGGGTTCACCCGCTTTCGGCTGGCCGCCCAGACGCCGTTCAACAATGTTTTCGAGGTTCGGCCCTGACGGTGACGCTAACGCGCGAAGATGAACTGATGAGCGCCGAGCAGCGGCGGGCCCCTCCACCGGACGCATCGGGTACCGCGGTGCGCGAGGGTGTTTCGTTGCACTACGACGTCTACGGCGACGGACCGGTCACCGTTCTGCTGTTGCCCACGTGGTCGATCGTGGACTCGCGGTTCTGGAAGGCGCAAGTGCCGTTTCTGTCGCGGTACTTCCGGGTGATCACGTTCGACGGCCGCGGTTGCGGGCAGTCCGGACGGCCGCGCGGCACCGCGGCCTATCGCGACACGGAGTATGCCGCCGACGCGGTCGCCGTGCTCGACGCGACGTCCACCGATCGTGCCGTCCTCGTTGGATTCTCTTGCGGTGCAACGTGGGCCGTGCACGTCGCGGCCGGCAACCCTGAGCGAGTCCAGGGTATCTTCGCGATCGGCCCCGCATGCGGGCTCGAAAGTGCCAACCCCGCACGTGAACTCGACCGTTGGCTGTCGCAGCCGGAACATCCGCGCGGCTGGCAGAAGTACAACCGCCACTACTGGCAACACGGCGACGTCGACGATTTCCGCGAATTCTTTTTCCGCGAGTTGAATTCCGAGCCACACTCGACCAAACAGATCGAAGACGGCATTCGGTGGTCGACGACAACCGATGCCCAGACGCTGATCGACACCACCGCCGCCCGCCTTCATTTGGACGGGCCGCCAACAGAATCGATGGAACAGCTTGCGGCACGGGTGCGCTGCCCGGTGCACGTTGTGCACGGCACCGACGACCGGGTGCGCCGCTGGAAGGTGGCCGAAGAGCTGGCGCGGCTCACCGGCGGGACGCTGACGTTGTTCGAAGGCGGCGGCCACGGCCTGCCCGGCCGAAAACCGGTGCAGATCAACACGATGATTCGCGAGTTCGTCGAGTCGGTAACCGCGTCCGGCACATCGCGCAATCAGTATTCACGCCCACCGCGCCAACGTCGTCGGGTGCTCTACCTGTCCTCGCCGATCGGGCTCGGCCACGCCCGGCGGGACTTGGCGATCGCCGCTGAATTACGCAGGACCCGTTCGAATCTCGACATCGTATGGCTGACGCAGGACCCGGTGACGAGACTCCTCGAGACAGCCGGTGAGCAAGTGCACCCCGCCGCGCGGTATCTACTCGGCGAGTCGCGGCACCTCGAGGCCGAGGCGGGCGAACACGACCTGCACGCGTTCGAGGCGATCCGGCGGATGGACGAGATCATGGTCGCCAACTTCATGTTGTTCAGCGAGATCGTTCGCGACGAGACACCCGATCTGGTCATCGCCGACGAAGCCTGGGAGGTCGACTATTTCCTGCACGAGAACCCGGAGCTGAAACGATTCCCGTTCGCTTGGCTCACCGATTTCGTGGGCTGGCTGCCGATGCCCGACGGCGACCCGCGCGAGGCAGCGCTCACTGCCGACTACAACGCCGAGATGATCGAGCACAGGGCACGCCTCCCCGGGGTACGCGACCTGTCGGTGTTCGTGGGTAACCCCGACGACGTGGTGACGGAGAAGTTCGGTCCCGGCCTGCCGGACATCCGCGAATGGACCGAGCAAAACTTCCAGTTCTGCGGCTACGTCACGGATCGAGGACGGGCGTCGGCGCCGGAACGTGCCGCCGTACGCCGCAAGCTGGCGCTTGGTTCGGACGAACGATTGTGTGTCGTCACGGTGGGCGGCACCGCGGTCGGCGAGTCCCTGCTGCACCGGGTGCTCGATGCGGCAGCGATCGCACAACAACGCGACCCCGCGCTGCATTTCCTCGTGGTGACCGGACCGCGTATCGACCCCGGGTCGATGCGGCGGCGGCCCGGTGTGACGGTGTGCGGGTTCGTGCCCGACCTCACCGACTACCTCGCAGCGTGCGACCTAGCCGTCGTCCAGGGCGGCCTGAGCACCTGCATGGAATTGACCGCGGCCGGCACACCGTTCATCTATGTACCGCTGGAACACCACTTCGAGCAGAACATCCATGTGCGGCACCGGCTTGACCGTTATGGCGCCGGACGGGCGATGCGCTACGCCGACGCTTCGGACCCCGACCGGCTCGCCGCCGCGATCGTCGAGGAGCTGGGCACCCAAACTCACTTCCGGCCCGTCGAGACCGGCGGCGCGGCGCGGGCCGCAGCGATGCTCGCCGAGCTGGTTTGAGCAGCCCCGAGCGTGACGCTGGTGTCACGCTCGGCGCCGAACGTGACTGTGCCGTCACGTTCGGCATGGGGGATAGAGCACAAAAAACGGGAGCCGCCTAGGAGAATCGAACTCCTGACCTATTCATTACGAGTGAATCGCTCTACCGACTGAGCTAAGGCGGCCTGCCCGCACGCGGGCGGCACGAGTCTACGGCAGGCGGGCAGACTCACCCAAGTTCCTGGCCGATGGTGGCGACCATGGCGTCGACGGCGAACTTGGGCTTGACGTTGACCGCCAGCGCCTCGCGGCAGGCCAGCACGGCCTCGATGCAGCGCAGCAGTCGTTCCGGCGAGGCGTGGGCGGCGAGTGCCGCCACCCGGTCGGCCATATCGGGGTGGTTTGGCCGCACGTCGCCGGCATTCCCCGCGACCAGCAACGCATCCCGGAAGTACGTCGCCAAGTCGACCAGTGCCCGGTCCAGCGCGTCGCGCGAGGCGCGAGTCTGACGTGACTTCTGTCGTCGCTCGAGATCCTTGATCGCTCCGGTAGCGCCGCGCAACGCCGACGCGGTGCCTTTTCCGGTACCGCCGGCGCCGAGAGCCGTTCGCAGCTCTTCGGTTTCGGCTTCGGCGCGGTCGGCGGTTAGCGCTATCGCCTCGGCTTCGGCCGCTGCGACCAACTCTTCGGCGGCGGCATAAGCCCGTGACGGCACCGCGGCGTCGCGCACCAGTCCCAGCGCCCGTTCGCGCCGCTGGCGCGCCTCGGGGTCGGTCGCCAGCCGTCGCGCCCGCCCCACATGTCCACCGCTGACCGACGCAGCCCAGTTCGCCGTGTCGGCGTCCAGCCCGTCACTGTCCGCCAGGACCCGCGCGATCGCCTCCGTCGAGGGCGTCACCAGCGCGACATGCCGACACCGGGACCGCAGGGTGACCGCGATGTCCTCGGGATCCACCGATGGCGCGCACAGCAGGAACACCGTGGAAGGCGGCGGCTCCTCGACGACCTTGAGCAATGCGTTCGCGGCCCCTTCGGTCAACCGGTCGGCGTCCTCGATCACCACGATCTGCCGGCGCCCGGTGGTCGGGCGGCGCGAGGCGATCTGCACGATCGCCCGCATCTCGTCCACGCCGATGGACAGCCCTTCGGGAATGACACGTCGGACGTCGGCGTGAGTGCCCGCCATCGTCGTGGTGCACGCCCGGCAGCGCCCGCAGCCCGGCTCCCCGTCACCGGTGCATTGCAGCGCAGCCGCGAAACACAGCGCTGCGATCGAGCGCCCCGAACCCGGCGGGCCGGTAATCAGCCACGCGTGTGTCAGACTCCTTGCGTCCCCGGGGCTGTGACTCGAATCACCGCGGGCGGAGCGCGCAGCGGCGAGCAGCTCGGCTTCCACCGCCTCCTGACCTACCAGCCGCGTAAACACTCCGGACATCATCGGCAACAGTAGTGACGCCGGCTGACAGATACCGATTGGCCACCAATTCGCGACAATTCCGTGATCTTTCGGCATCTTTCGTGAACTGCGGGCGACTCGCAGCAGTGGATTTAGGTTTCCGACAAGTCCCCGCCGACCGATACGGTGGTTTGGTGGCAACGCAGGCGGCACTGCCCGGGCGGATCAGCGCGTTCGCCCGGTGGGTGGTGCGCACGCCGTGGCCGGTGTTTTCGCTCAGCATGCTGCAAGCCGATATCATCGGCGCCCTCTTCGTGCTCGGCTTCCTGCGCTACGGCCTGCCGCCCCAGGACCGCATCCAGCTACAAGACCTGCCGGTGCTGAACCTGGTGACCGTCCTAACGTCGCTGATTGCCGTCTTCCTCGCCGGCTTCGTGGTGAACGTGAAACTGCTGATGCCGGTTTTCCGCTGGCAGCGACGCGACAACCTACTCGCCGAATCCGATCCGGCCACCACCGAAGTGGCGCGCAGCCGCGCGTTGCGGATGCCCTTCTACCGCACCCTGATCAGCATGGTGTCGTGGGGCATCGGCGGCGCGATATTCATCATCGCCAGCTGGTCGGTCGCCAGATACGCCGCGCCCGTCGTCGCGGTCGCCACCGCGCTCGGTGCCACTGCGACCGCGATCATCGGCTACCTGCAGTCCGAGCGGGTGCTGCGGCCGGTGGCAGTCGCGGCCCTGCGCAGCGGCGTACCGGAAAACGTCCAGGCACCCGGCGTCATCCTGCGGCTGATGCTGGCCTGGATACTGTCCACCGGCGTACCGCTGCTCACGATCGTGCTTGCGGTGGTGGCCGACAAGGCTTCCCTGCTGCGAGCCGCGCCCGAGTCGCTGTTCGATCCCATCCTGTTGCTGGCGCTGGCGGCGCTCGGCATCGGCCTGGTCAGCACCCTGCTGGTGTCGATGTCGATCGCCGACCCGCTGCGGCAGCTGCGCTGGGCGCTATCAGAGGTCCAGCGCGGTAACTACAACGCGCACATGCAGATCTACGACGCCAGCGAACTGGGCCTGCTACAGGCCGGCTTCAACGACATGGTGCGCGACCTGTCCGAGCGGCAGCGGCTGCGCGACCTGTTCGGGCGTTACGTCGGCGAAGACGTGGCCCGTCGGGCCCTGGAGCGCGGTACCGAGCTGGGCGGTCGCGAGCGCGACGTCGCGGTGCTGTTCGTCGACCTGGTCGGCTCCACCCAGCTGGCCGCGACCAAGCCGCCTGCCGAGGTCGTCCACCTGCTCAACGAGTTCTTCCGCGTGGTGGTGGACACCGTCGGGCGACACGGCGGATTCGTCAACAAGTTCCAGGGCGACGCCGCGCTGGCGATTTTCGGGGCGCCGATCGAACACCCCGACGGCGCCGGTGCCGCGCTGGCGGCCGCGCGTGAGCTGCACGACGAACTGCTACCGGTGCTGGGTTCCGCGGAGTTCGGGATCGGGGTGTCGGCCGGCAGGGCGATCGCAGGCCATATCGGCGCCCAGGCCCGCTTCGAGTACACCGTGATCGGCGACCCGGTCAACGAGGCGGCGCGGCTCACCGAGCTGGCCAAACTCGAGGAGGGCCACGTGCTGGCGTCGGCCATCGCAGTCAGCGGCGCGCTCGACGCAGAAGCGCTGTGCTGGGACGTCGGCGAAGTCGTCGAGTTGCGCGGACGCACCGCACCGACTCAGCTGGCCCGGCCGCTGAATCTGGCGGACCCAGAAGAGGTGGCACCTGCCCGCGCCGAGCACGCATAGGGTCGGCCACTAGCTGCGCTTGGCGGCTTTCTTCGCCGGCGCCTTGCGGGCGGTCTTCCTGGCAGGTCGCTTCGCGGGGCCGCGGGCACGCCGGTCGGCCAGCAGCTCGGCGGCACGCTCGTCGGTAATCGACAGCACGTCGTCGCCCTTGCGCAGGCTGGCATTCGTCTCGCCATCGGTGACGTAGGGCCCGAACCGGCCGTCCTTGATCACCATCGGCTTGCCCGACGCCGGATCGGTGCCCAGCTCGCGTAGCGGCGGCGCCGAGGCGCTGGTCCGGCCGGAACGTTTCGGCTCCGCGTAGATCTTCAGCGCTTCGTCGAGAGTGATGGTGAATATCTGGTCTTCGGTTGCCAAAGACCGAGAATCGCTGCCGCGCTTGAGGTATGGGCCGTAACGCCCGTTCTGCGCGGTGATTTCCTCACCCGAAGCCGGGTCGGCGCCGACCACGCGGGGCAGCGACAGCAGTTTCAGGGCATCTTCGAGCGTGACGGTCTGCAGGTCCATGCTTCGCAACAGTGAACCGGTGCGCGGCTTGGGCCCCGTCGGCTTCTTGCCCTTCTTCGCACCCTGGTTGCCTTCGCCAACTTCATTGCCGTCATCGGGCTTCTCGGGCAGGACCTCGGTCACGTACGGCCCGTACCGGCCGTCCTTGGCGACGATCTCGTGGCCGGTAGCCGGATCCACGCCCAGCGAGCGCCCCTCCTGCGGGGTGGCGAACAGCTCTTCGGCCACCTCCAGCGTCAGCTCGTCGGGGGTGATCGAATCGCTCAGGTTGGCCCGCTGCGGCGTTAGCTCGCCGTCGTCATTGGACACGAAGCGTTCCAGGTAGGGGCCGTTCTTACCCACCCGAACGTAGACCGTACGGCCTTCCGCGTCGTCGAATAGCTTGATGGAGTTGACTTCTCGAGCGTCTATGCCTTCGAGATTGACGCCGACCAGCTTCTTGAGGCCACCTGAGCGGGCCACCGAATCGGGCACCCCGTGATCGCCGCCAAAGTAGAAGTTGTTGAGCCAGTTGGTGCGTTGCTCATGCCCGTTGGCGATCGCGTCGAGCTCGTCTTCCATTGCGGCGGTGAAGTCATAGTCGACGAGGCGGCCGAAATGCTGCTCGAGCAGGCCGGTGACCGCGAACGCCACCCACGACGGCACCAGCGCACTGCCCTTCTTGAACACGTAGCCGCGGTCCTGGATGGTCTTGATGATCGACGAATAGGTCGACGGCCGCCCGATACCCAGCTCCTCGAGCGCTCGGACCAGCGAGGCCTCGGTGTAGCGCGCCGGCGGGTTGGTGGCGTGCCCGTCCGGGGTCAGCTCGATCGCGTCCAGCCGCTGGCCCCGGGTGAGATGGGGCAGCCGGCGCTCGGCATCGTCGGCCTCGCCGCCGGCCAGCTCGTCCACGGTTTCCACGTAGGCCTTGAGGAACCCGGGGAAGGTGAGCGTGCGGCCGGATGCGGAGAACACCACCGGCTGCTCCCCGGACATACCCTCGATACGCAGGCTCAGGGTGGTGCCGCGCGCGTCAGCCATCTGCGAGGCCACCGTGCGCTGCCAGATCAGCTCGTAGAGCCGGAAATCGTCGCCGTCCAGTTCGCGACGCACCGCATCCGGGGTGGCGAACGTCTCCCCGGCCGGCCGGATGCCCTCGTGTGCCTCCTGCGCGTTTTTCACCTTGCGGGTGTACTGACGCGGCGACGGGGACACGTACTCCGCGCCGTAGAGCTGACGCGCCTGATTGCGTGCGGCGTTGATAGCCGACTCCGACAGCGTGGTCGAGTCGGTACGCATGTAGGTGATGTAGCCGTTCTCGTATAGCCGCTGGGCGATGCTCATCGTCCGCTCCGAGGAGAACCGCAACTTACGGCCGGCTTCCTGTTGCAGCGTCGAGGTCATGAACGGCGGATACGGACGACGGGTGTAGGGCTTCTCCTCTGCCGACGCCACGGTCAGCTGCGCGCCGCGCAAACCGGCGGCCAGCTCGGTCGCGCGGGCTTCGTCCAGCACAGTGACCTCTGCGACCTCGCGGCCTCTGCGCAACGCACCCTGCGAGTCGAAATCGCGACCGGTGGCCACGCGCAGCCCGTCCACACTGGTCAGCCGGGCGTTGAAGGTAGGCGGCTGCGCCTCGGGATCGGACACGCTGGCGTCCAGCCTGGCGAGAATGTCCCAGTACGCGGCGCTGCGGAACGCCATGCGGTCGCGTTCCCGCTGCACGATGATGCGGGTGGCCACCGACTGCACCCGGCCGGCCGACAGCTTGGGCGCGACCTTCTTCCACAGCACCGGGCTGACCTCGTAGCCGTACAGCCGGTCCAGGATGCGGCGGGTCTCCTGCGCGTCGACCAGGTCGATGTCCAGGTCGCGGGGATTTTCGGCAGCCTCGAGGATCGCTGGCTCGGTGATCTCGTGGAAAACCATCCGTTTGACCGGTATGCGCGGTTTCAGGGTCTCCATCAGGTGCCAGGCGATCGCTTCGCCCTCACGGTCGCCATCCGTGGCCAGGTAGAGCTCGTCGACTCCCTTGAGCAGGCCCTTCAGCTCGGTGACGGTGCTTTTTTTCTCGGGGCTGATGATGTAGAGCGGTTCGAAGTCGGCATCGACGTTGACGCCAAGCCTGGCCCACGGCTCGGACTTGAACTTGGCGGGCACGTCGGCCGCGGCTCGTGGCAGGTCGCGGATATGGCCTCGCGACGACTCGACGATGTAGGCGGAGCCCAGGTAGCCGGCCAGTTTGCGCGCCTTCGTCGGCGACTCGACAATGACAAGTCGCCGCGGGCTCCCATTTCGGCCGCTGCCTTGAGTATTCGGGTCAGCCAACTGCGCTTACGCTCCATCTCTATATTTCGGCCCCCGACGGGACCGCCCAGTAAGAAGGATGACCGTCGGGCCCGAAGTCCGCCTGCAATTGAGGCGATCCGGGTCCGTCGGCGTCCCTCCGCCAGCGGGCACCTGACAATTTCGCACCCTTGGGCGGGCCCGCGCAAACTGGGTGCAATCCAACTTCTTAGAACGCAGACCCCGGCGGGCCGCTAAACCCGGGGCCACTGCGACAACGCGTCCGCGCCGTCAGGCGGTTCCCCCACGTTCTCTACCAGGCGCGATAGCCTGCGTCGGCCGCTAATCCGCAGTGCCGGCCGACCGCCGCGGGTGCCAATCAACGTGGGTGCGATACCGACCCGCATCAGAGCCGACGCGAGCGGCGAATGGGTGTCCGGCGCGTGTGGATCCAGACCCAGCAGGTAGCGGTCGGCCTCGGGGCTTCCGGCGGCCAGGGTCCACGCCCGCAGTTCGCGCGGCCCCGGCAGCCAGCGCGGGGGCACCGTCTTGACCGCGCCACGCGTCCATTCGGCGGCGATGGTGCGCAACAGCGCGCTCACTTCCGTCCTGACCAGCGGGGTGTCTTCCTCGGTACGGGTGATCTCGGGTCGCAAACCGGCTTCGCGGATCATCTCGGCCAGCGCCTCTGCCCGCCAGGGCTGATCCACCACCACCGACAACCGGGCGCCCTGAATATCGCCGTTGCTGACGATCACTATCTGGCCTGTGGCCGCCAGCACCCCGGCAAGATCGGCGACCGCGGGCGGTACCGATTCTGCGGTGAAGAAGGAAAGCTGGCTCACGTCACCGACAGTAGGCCAGCGAGCCGATCCGCGGCTTGAAGTATTCGGCGCGGCGGTTGGTGGCGAGCAGACACAAAAGCCCCTGTCTTGGCCCGCTACCGGGTGCTTTTGCGTCTGCTCGCCACCATCGGGCGACCACCGGCCCAAACGAAAACCCCCCGGACTGCACCGGGGGGTCTCGTCAGCTTCTGCTCTCTTAGACGGAGCGGACGCCGGTGGCCTGGGGGCCCTTAGGGCTATGGCCGATCTCGAACTCGACCTTCTGGTTTTCTTCGAGGGTGCGGAAGCCCGAACCCTGGATCTCCGTGTAGTGGACAAAAACGTCTGCGGAACCATCTTCGGGGGCGATGAAGCCAAACCCCTTCTCCGCGTTGAACCACTTCACAGTTCCCTGTGGCATTTCTCGATCTTTCCTTTTCTTCTGGGTGCGGGGCACCCTTTCGATGCCCCGGGCCAGCTACGACCGCCATACCTTCGCGGAGTCGCCGGAACTTCACCCGACCGATAACCTCGCAGGAACCGCGGCCGCAACGTCGATCCTGCGAAAGTTTGACACGAACACAGAAGCTGCGACCGGCATCAGTCAACCATGTTCGGCGCGTCGGCGACAGCACCTTGGTCGCCGGAGGGCCGGTGAATTTACGTCAGCGTCACTCCGACACCCCGGCTGGCGACGTCGCAGAGAGGTACGGAATGGCGAGTTTCGGCAGCGAACTGCTGACCGTCGCGCTCGCCGGCACCCCGGCGGGCGAGCGCCCGCTGCGCCATGTCGCCGAACTGCCGGCGAGTAGCGGCCAGCCCCGCTCGTGGCCGGAGTGGGCCGAGCCCGCCGTAATTCGCGCGTTCGCCGACCGCGGCATCGTCGCTCCCTGGTCGCACCAGTTGGAGGCCGCCGAGCTGGCGCACGCCGGCCGTCATGTGGTGGTGAGCACCGGTACCGCATCGGGAAAATCATTGGCCTACCAACTTCCGGTCCTCAACGCGCTGGTGACCGACCCCGCGGCCCGGGTTCTGTACCTGTCGCCGACGAAGGCGCTCGGCCACGATCAACTGCGCGCCGCACATGCTCTGACCGCCGCCGTGCCGCAGCTGGCCTCCGGAAGTTTCCCAGTGGCGCCCTCGGCCTACGACGGCGACAGTCCCGCCGAAGTGCGCCGCTTTGCGCGCGAACACTCCCGATGGCTGTTTTCCAACCCCGACATGGTCCATTTGTCGGTACTGCGCAACCATGCGCGCTGGGCGGTGCTATTGCGCCGTCTTCGCTACCTGGTTGTCGACGAATGTCACTACTACCGCGGTGTTTTCGGCTCCAACGTGGCGATGGTGCTGCGTCGCCTGCTGCGGTTGTGCGCCCGCTATTCGGCCGAACCGACTGTCATCTTCGCCAGTGCGACGACGGCGTCACCGGGAGCGACGGCCGCCGAGCTGATCGGCCGGCCCGTCGTAGAGGTAACCGAGGACGGGTCTCCGCAAGGGGCACGCACCGTGGCGCTTTGGGAGCCGGCGCTGCGCACCGACCTGACCGGTGAGAACGGCGCCCCGGTGCGGCGATCCGCGGGCGCCGAGGCCGCGCGGGTGATGGCCGACCTGATCGTCGAAGGAGCGCAGACCCTGACGTTCGTCCGGTCGCGGCGCGCCGCGGAGTTGACCGCGCTGGGTGCCCAGGCCCGCTTGGACGACCTCGCCCCGGGGCTGTCGGACCGGGTCGCGTCCTATCGGGCCGGCTACCTCGCCGAGGACCGCACCGCACTTGAGCACGCGCTGGCCGAGGGCAGGCTGCGCGGTCTGGCCACGACCAATGCCCTGGAACTTGGTGTCGACATCGCCGGGCTGGACGCGGTGGTGCTCGCGGGGTTTCCCGGCACTGTCGCGTCGTTCTGGCAGCAGGCCGGCCGGTCTGGGCGGCGGGGCCAGGGCGCGCTGGTGATGCTGATTGCCCGCGACGACCCGCTGGACACGTATCTGGTGCACCATCCGGCGGCGCTGCTGGACAAACCGGTCGAGCGGTCCGTGATCGATCCGGGTAATCCCTACCTGCTCGGACCGCAGCTGCTGTGTGCGGCGACCGAATTACCCCTGGACGACGCCGAGGTTCGGTCGCTGGGCGCAGAGCAGGTAGCCGAGGGTCTGGTCGACGACGGGCTACTGCGGCGGCGCAACGGCAAATACTTCCCCGCGCCCGGCCTCGAACCGCACGCCGCGGTGGACATCCGCGGTTCGACCGGCGAGCAGATCATGATCGTGGAAGCGGGCACCGGACGGCTGCTGGGCAGCGCCGGAGCCGGCCAGGCTCCGGCCACGGTCCATGCCGGGGCGGTGTACCTGCACCAGGGCGAGAGCTATGTCGTCGACTCGCTGGATCTCGACGACGGCATCGCTTTCGTGCACGCCGACGATCCCGGCTACGCGACGTTCGCGCGGGAAATCACCGACATCTCGGTCACCGGTATTGGCGACCGGTCGCGGTTCGGGGCCGTCGCGCTGGGGCTGGTGCCGGTGACCGTCACCCACCAAGTCGTCGGCTATCTGCGCCGCAGGCTCACCGGGGAGGTGATCGACTTCATCGATTTGGACATGCCCCAACACACGTTGCCCACCACTGCGGTCATGTACACCATCGCGCCGGAGGCGTTGTCGCATAACGGTATTGAGGCACCGCGGATCCCCGGGTCGTTGCACGCCGCCGAGCATGCGGCCATCGGACTGTTGCCCCTGGTGGCCAGCTGCGACCGCGGCGACATCGGCGGAATGTCCACCGCTATCGGCCCCGACGGTCTGCCCAGTGTCTTCGTCTACGACGGCTATCCGGGCGGGGCGGGATTCGCCGAACGTGGCTTCTGCCAGGCCCACACCTGGCTGAGTGCCACCGCCGCGGCCATCGAGGCATGCGAATGCCCCAGCGGGTGCCCGTCGTGTGTGCAGTCGCCGAAGTGCGGCAATGGCAACGACCCGCTAGACAAGGCGGGCGCTGTGCAGGTGCTGCGGTTGGTGCTCGCGGAACTGGCCGGCGAGCCAAGCTGAGCAATCCAGCGGAGGCGACCGACCCCTCGACGGTCGACTTCCACGGATCCGCTCAAATGGATTAGCGTTGTGACGATTGCCACACCGCGTACGAACGGTCGGACAACGCGATCCGCTCGTAAGCCCGACAATGCGGGTGCAGAGGAAAATTACCTGGTTCGAAGCGGTCTGCGCAAATTTTTCGCGGCGCAGGTCCCGGCTCTCCCGGTATTTCAACGAGACGCCGGGCGGCCCGTAAACTTGGCCGCATGGCCCACGACTGGCTGCTCGTGGAGACGCTGGGCGACGAGCCCGCCGTGGTAGCGCAGGGACGTCAACCAAAAAACCTCGTTCCGATCACCACGTTCCTGCGTCGCAGTCCCTACCTCTCCGCGGTCCGGACGGCGATCGCCGAGTCACTACAGACCGGCCAGAGCCTGAGCAGCATCACCCCCAAAAGCGACCGCGTCATTCGCACCGAACCGGTGCTGATGTCCGACGGCCGCATGCACGGCGTGCATGTCTGGAGCGGACCCGCCGGGACTGAGCCGCCCGAGCGGCCGGTCCCAGGCCCGCTCAAGTGGGATCTGACCCTGGGCATGGCCACCGATACTCCGGAGTCGCTGGCCAACAGCGGCAAAGATCCCGCGGTCGAGGCCACTCATGGCAGGGCCTTCGCGGAGGATCTGCCGTCGCGCGATCTCAATCCCAACGAGAGCAAGGTGCTCGCGTTGGCCATCAGGGCCGAACCAGGTCAAACTTTGTGCAGCAGTTGGGATGTCACCGATTGGCAGGGCAAACCAATCCGGGTGGGCTTCGTCGCACGCAATGCCGTGGAACCGGGCCCCGACGGTAGCGACCACCTGATCTCGCGCGGCATGAACTGGCGCGGCGAACTCGAAGGCGGGCCGGTGCCAGTCGATCGTCTGGCGCAGCAGATCCTCAACGGGCTGGCCCAGCCAGGGGTGCACCGGGCCTTGGTCGATCTCAACAACTGGACCCTCCTGAAATGGCTCGACGACCCCTGCCCGTTCTATGACTGGCGCGGCAGCGACCCCGACCGGCCCCGGGTGCATCCCGAAGACGAGCACCTGAAGTCGTCCATGACTTCGGAATTCGTCAACGGGGCTACCGCCCGCGTGCTGCGCCTGCCCGGAGAACCGGGCATATGGGTGCCGATGCATGTCACGGTCAACCGGGTGGAGCTCGAGCCGGATACGTTCGCCGGATTGCTTTCATTGCGTCGGCCTACCGATGAAGAACTCGCCGATGCGGGCCTCCCTCGAGGCGCGGACGACGCCTGACGCCACAGCGGTCTGACTCGCCACCGGTCCGGCCCGGGCGGCCGCCTGCGCCGTACCGGTGAAGGCGACCGGCACCCGGACCGTGATCAGCACGTCGAGGCCGTCCACCCGGCATTCAGCGTGGTCGACACGCATGTTCCGGGCCACCGCCGTCGCGCGGGCGCAGGCCACGGCGACGCCGGACGGCAGTCGCGCCGCTGCGGCCAGCGCGGCCAGATCGGCCGCCGCTTGCGCGCGGTGCCGCGCCACCGTGACCGAGCCGAGGTATGCACCGGCGCCGGTGACGAACAGCAGCACAGCGACCATCGCGGCCGCGATCACGGTGGCCGAGCCGCGATCCCCCCCGGTCATCCCGACGGCTCTGCCGCCGAGACTGCTCTGCCCGCAATGTCCAACGCGGGCAACAGCTTCGACTGCGCCACGACCGTGGCGACCAGGAAGTCGCCGTTGCGCTGTACGCGGACCTGCGCTCCGGCCGGCGCGATCCGCCGCGCGGCGGCGACCCCCGCGCGTTCGTCGCCGCGGGCGGCCATTCGGGCCGCTTCGCGGGCGGCATCGATACAGCGAAGCTGCATCGAGACCGCGGTGATCCCCGCCAGGCACAGCACCAGCACCACCACCAATGTGGCGACCCCCAGAGCCGCTTCAACGGTGCTCGTACCGACACTCGAAGCTAGACCTTGGTGTTGAGTGCACGGCCGATGATGTTGGTCAGCGCCGACACGACGGAGTGACCGGTGACGACGGAGTAGAGGATCGCGCCGAAGGCCGCGGCCGCGATCGTGCCGATGGCGTACTCGGCTGTGTAGGTTTACACCCGTGATTCCAGCAGACATCCTTGAGAAACTGACAACTTCGCTCGCCCGTTGGGACGGGCGTGGCCCCAGCGATGATGACACGCTCCGCGCTGGCCAAGAGATGGCCACGGCGGTAATGGCCCTGCTCGTCTGGGACTCTCAGCAGTGAGGGCATTGATCGTTGTCCGGTTGTCCCGCGTCACTGACGCTACAACCTCCCCTGAGCGGCAGTTACAAGCCTGCCGTGAGCTGTGCGCTCAGCGCGGTTACGAGGTAGTCGGGATCGCTGAGGATCTCGACGTGTCAGCCGGGGCTACGTCCCCGTTCAATCGTCCCCAGCTTGGCGACTGGCTGACCAACCGGCTCGGAGAGTTCGACGTTCTGGTGTTCTACCGGATGGACCGGATAGTCCGCAGGCTGCTGGATCTCGCAGACCTAATCCGTTGGTGCCAAGAGCATTCCGTCTCGGTCGTGAGCGCAACCGAACAGTTCCTCGACCTCACGGCTCCGTTTGGGGACATCATCGCGCTACTCGTCGCGAAGGTGGCTGAGATGGAACTGGCCGCGATCAGCGACCGCAACGCTTCGGCTGCCCAGTACAACATCAAGACTGGCAAGTACCGAGGTGGCATCCCACCATGGGGCTACCTTCCCCGGCGCGACGACAGCGGCGATTGGCGGCTGGTCCAAGACCCCGAGCAAGTCGAGGTGATCCGCGAGGTAGTCGAGCGCGTGCTGGCCGGTGAGCCGCTGCGGTCGGTGGCACACGATCTGACGGGCCGGAAGATCCTGACTCCGAGGGATCGGTTTGCACAGTGGCAGGGCCGAGAGGTCAAGGGTTACGAGTGGCACTCCAGTCCGCTGAAGCGGTCTCTGACGAGCCCGACGCTGCTAGGGCAGGTCGTGGCAAGGGAGCCGCTGACGGACGCTCAGGGGCGCGTCAAGCGTGACGCCAAGGGCCGCAAGGTGTTCGGACCCGAGACCGTTGTTCGCAACGACGACGGTTCGCCCGTCGTCCGGTCTGAGCCGATCGTCACCCGCGAGGTGTTCGACCGGCTCGGCGTAGAGCTGGCCGACCGGGAGAACCGGAAGGAACCGACCAAGCGCAGCACCGGCCTCTTGCTTCAGGTGGTCCACTGCGGAGTCTGCGGTCGACCGGCCTACCGACAGAAGGGCGGCGTAGGCCGCAAGCCCCGTTACCGGTGCGCCTCGGCCCAGTATCGGGAGTCCTGCGGCAACAAGTCGATACCGCTGGAGTATGCGGACGAGACGGTCGAGAGCCTGATACTCGGGCTGCTCGGTGAGTCCGTGCGCCTAGAGCGTCTGTGGGACAAGGGTTCTGATCACTCGGCAGAGCTTGCCGAGATCAATGACACCCTGGCCGACCTGACCGGCCTGCTCGGCACCGGCCCGTACAAGGCCGGTACGCCTCAGCGCGTCAAGTTGAACGAGCGCATTCAGGCGCTGGCCGCCCGCCAGGCCGAGCTGTCGACCGAGACGGTCAAGCCGTCTGGCTGGAGGTGGCAGCCGACCGGGGAGAAGTTCGCCGACTGGTGGGACCGCCAGGACGTGACGGCGCGGAACGTCTGGCTGCGGTCGATGGGCGTCACGCTCGGGTTCGTCTACTCACTCGAAGGAAAGGGGCCGACGCTGAACCTGGACCCCGGAGACCTCGAAACGCTGACCCAGCAGTTGGAGGCCAGCGGGCCAGCGGCCGCTTTACGGGAGACATTCGAATCTATGAAGGAGAACGGCATCGCTGGTATCGAATTGTCCCGTGGCAAAAGGATATTCGTCCTCACGGACGGTCGGAGGATCGACGCATCCGACCTCGATCTGAGCGGAGTCTGACCGCTACCCGTAGCGCAGTAGCTCGAGTTCCCAGCGCACAAGGTCGAGCGCCGCTCGTACGGCGGGGTCATCGGGGTCGAGCCCTTCGGCTCGGATCGCTTCGCATTCGTCGTCGTCCACACAGGGTTAGACGCAGTTGGGTTGCACCCGGTTCCGTCCCGAGTGCAATTTGGTACGCGTGCGAGGCAAAATCACAGTCGTGGGTGAGGCCGGCTGGGTAAAGACTGACTGGAGCGGACAGCTCGGCGGTCGGCGGTCGAAGGACACAAAGCCAGAGGTGCTGTTGCGGCAGGCGCTCCATCGCGAGGGGGCACGTTTCCGCCTCCACCGACGACTTGGCAAGGGCTGTAGTCCTGATCTCGTTCTCCCGCGTCGTCGACTGGCGGTCTTCGTTGACGGCGACTTTTGGCATGGCTGTCCGCGCCACTGTCCGGAT
This sequence comes from Mycobacterium sp. NGS41, assembly GCF_059812725.1. NCBI lineage: Bacteria > Bacillati > Actinomycetota > Actinomycetes > Mycobacteriales > Mycobacteriaceae > Mycobacterium > Mycobacterium sp. NGS41. Next base: position 183,954 of record NZ_JCALDF010000007.1, on the reverse strand, counting down.
CGGAAACCGACTGGCCCGAACGCGGCGATGTGGCAGGCTAAGTTTTCGGCCACCCGCGCCAGGGACGCCAAGGCCACCGCGATGGCTCAGGAACTGGGATGGACAGTGGTTCGCTTGTGGGAGTGCGAGGTCATCGAAGACCCCCAAGCCGCCGCTCGTCGTGTGCTTGACGCGTCCAACCTCTGACCAGTTACTGAACGCTCGCCATGCGCTGGTCGAGGAACGCAAGAAACCGAACGACGAGCGGTACGGGCGTTGTAGGGACGTACAGCTCACGAACTGACCGATGCACCTTCGGCGAGTCGACTGCGACGGCATAGATCGTGGCAGCGGCGTAGATGTCCTCGGCGGCCGTGCCCTCAATCGACAGAGTGTGCACCTCAAAATCGACTCGGGGTGCACCGAGGAAGTGCTCCAGCAGAAGCTGCATGATGTTCGCTTCGTAAAGCGGTTGATACAGCCGATCGCTTCGCAGGCTTCGCTTAGCTGCGATCGCCAGAATCAATTCTCCCGGTTCGATCCGTCCGGCTAATTTGGTGTAGGCAGAGGTCAGGACCACCTGCTGCGGAGTTTTGAGATTGTCGACTGCGGTGCGCCAACTGTTGTCCGACCGGGCCTCATCGTCTGGCAGAACCACCACCGCAATGTCCGGAGTGCTCGTCGGAATCGTCAGACCTTTCTCCCCGAGGGGTGCCCGCACATCTTCGATCGCTTGCTGCGCCTTTGCGTTGAGCAAGCCCACCCAGTCATAACCTCGAGGCAGGTTCAGGACAGCGACCTGTCGAGAAGAGAGCGGCGACGTTGTCGGTTTGCTGTAGCCGGAACCACTTTTCCACTTGCCGGTTGTCATGTAGGTGTTCCACATCGCAGCTGCGTTCCACAGCATCGCGGTGGTGATCGTCTCGTACAGGTCGCCAAGAACTTTCGCCTTGGCGTTACCCGACACCTCGTAGTCCTGCTCGAAGCGAAGCCAACCCTCCGCGTTTGCGTTTTCAATCCCTCGCTGAACGAGGTCGTGCACGGCGGTCGTGTTGTACACGTGGCTGCTTGAAAACCCGGGAACCCACTGGTCGAACGTGTAGCTCAAGATGTTCTGCGTCATCAGCCGAAACTTGGTGTCGCGGCCCCTAATCGGCTCGTTCCGGAGGTCCTTGACGAGCTGTTCAGAGGGTGCAAGGGCGTTGGTGGTCACCTTGCTGAACAGGTAAGGCATCTATGCCAACTCCTCGGCTCGCCTGATCAGATCGCTGAGCTGGACGCCGAGAGCAGCCGCCAGACGCGTCATTGAATCGAGCGTCGGGTTTTTGGTTCCCCTCTCGACCCCGCTGACGTAGGTGCGATCGAGACCGGCCAGCTCTGACAGGCGTTCCTGCGAAATGCCGCGGATCGACCTGGCCTCTCGAATCGCGAGGCCCAGTTCGGATGCCAACCCGCCGTTCGGCACATGGGGAAGGTAGATGGAAGTGGTCTATAAGCCCACGGTCTATAGTCAACATCCGCCGGTCGATCGGCGAGCCTCTCCGATTTTTCTTGTCGGACGTCGAACATAGTTTCTACCGTGTGGAAGGGAGCGAGGGTGGGATACAGAGCGGTGTCGCTGTTCTCTGGGTGCGGCGGGTTCTGCGAGGGTGTGAGACTAGCCGGCTTCGATGTGGAAGCCGCCGTTGAGCTTGACCGATTCGCTTGCGAGACCTACCGGCACAACTTTCCGGAGGTGCCCCTCATGGAAGGAGACATTCACGACTTCGTCAATCGTCGTTCCGACGTCTGGAAGTCAGAGAAGCGCCGCTTCGGCCATCTAGCTGACTCAGAGATTGATTTGGTATTCGGCGGACCCCCTTGTCAGGGCTACAGCCAGATCGGAACCCGAATCCTCGACGATCCTCGAAACGAGTTGTATGGGCAGTTCATCCGCGTGTTGACCACGCTACGGCCGCGCTTGTTTCTGATGGAGAACGTTCCGAACATGCTGCTGTTGGCGAAGGGTCGCTTCAAGCGTGAGGTACTGGAGGCGTTCGCAGACAACGGGTATACGAACTCAGGCGTCGTCGTCGTTCCGGCAACGGCTGTAGGGGTGCCTCAGCTTCGCAAGCGTGCGATTTTCTTCGGTGTGCGGAACGACCTCAACCTCGGGGAAACCGCCGAATCCTTCCTTTCCTCTGGGCTAGACGAGGAGAAACAGCCCGAGCAATGGGTGAGACATGCGATCAGCGACATCCCGGAGCGAACGGCAATCCATTACGAGGATCTGAAGTATCCACGAGCGCGCTCGGGTAACGACATCCTTGACGAGTTGCGCCTCGATCGGGACGGCCGCTGGTACTCGTCGGCGTACAAGCTTCGCCAGGCCGGTGGGAAGATGCGGCTGTTTAACCACCACACCAAGGAGATGCAAGAGCGTCGGCGGCACCTGATCTCGTTTCTGGAGCCTGGCGCGAAGGCAGACACGTTGCCGCCGGAGATCTGGAACGGCGCTCGCCCGGAAAAGTGGCGGCGCCTCCATCCCGACAAGCCGGCCTACACGATCCTGGCGCAGATGCATCGCGACATGTCCGAGTGGGTTCACCCCAAGTACGAGCGATGGATCACTGTGCGTGAGGCCGCTCGACTGCAGTCGTTCCACGACGGCTTCATCTTCCAGTCGAGTGAGTGGCAGATGCTCAAGCAGATTGGTAACGCGGTGCCGCCGCTACTGGGTCGTGCTGTCGCGTCGGTGGCCGAGACCGCGCTCCTGAGACTTGACGGCCTGCCACAAACAACGCGCTAATCGCGAAGCGTAAGTTGAATCAGTAGGATCAATTCCAGTTTCCACCGAATTGCTACCGCCGAGAATTGTCGATAGTTGTACGAACACAGCAAGGGGCTTGCCCTCGAGCCGGCCTCGGTGTACCGTCGGAACTAGTCCGGTCGATGGGCCGGACTTAGAGTTGTGCCCTGAGTCAGGGAGGCCTCTAGGAGGCTCTGAGGGCCACGGAGAGCGACGAACACCCCTTGTCCGCATAAGCGGTACCGGAGAGCCTGGTCCAGGCCGGCAGAGGCGAGCTGAGAGCCAAGTTGTCTCCGAATCGAGCATAAATGCTGGTGAGGGCCGGTTTTGGGCCGTTCCTCGCGCGCGCCCCTGCACGCGAGACATGGAATCTTTTGATCCCCCAACGCAGTTGGGGGTGATTAATAACTAACCAACCCCGAAGGGGTTGGAGTAAATAATTAATTTAATAATAACCAAACCCCCTGAGGGGTTTGGAGTTAATTAATTCTCAAATAACCAAACCCCCTGAGGGGTTTGGAGTTAATTAATTCTCAAGGGGCTCCTGAAGAGCCCCGTTAGAGTTATTCCACGGAGGCTCTGCAGAGCCTCCTCTAGATTAATCCGAGGGAGCCAAAGAATGGCTCCCGAGGTAGGGTCTTTACCATTGTTTGAGGGAGCCTAGAATGGCTCCAGCTGGTGATAAAGGAATGGCTAATTTGAACCTCCCGGAGTCGAATACAGTTCGGTGCATTCGCCTCCTCCCGGTGCAACCTGTTGTGTCAGGCATCCGCCTCCACAGCGACGGCCACACCCCTTACCCCCTGAGACCGGGGGGAGGGGGTGGGGCATGGCCTTACCGCTGAACGGCGGATGCCAGCCACGGCCCCGAAGGTACAACGGTTGGTACAAACGACACCCGATGTACTGCAGCGTTACCAAACGCTGTGAGTTCCGACACACAGCAACACCACACACCACCGAAGGAAAACAGCCAACACATGAACCTTGATTACGAAGACTGGAGCCACGGCGGCGGGCACATGCACTTTGTGCCCCGTGGCTTGATGCCGTTCTCGATGTACAAGTTGACCCCAGAGTTCCGGCAGAAGCAGATGCACAAGCCGCAGCACGACACCAGGAACCCCAGCGGGACCACGGTGAAGCGCTGGGAGGTGCAGGGAGGCACCTGTGTAGAGATGCGAGGAACCCGGTCTTGGTTCGGCCAGTGTGATTGTGGCTGTTGGATCTACTCCGAGCGCGACGTGTCCACCCCTGAGTTCCGAGGCAAAGGGAACCGTGGCCCCAGGGGCCGGTGGCCCAAGTACTGCGCCGCGTGTCGTGAGCGTCGTCGCGAGGAATCGCTACAGCGTCGATCCTCCGCGAAGCGGAAAGCTGACCGCGAGCGCATCGCCGACAAGCGCATTATGGAACTCGACGAGCGGGATCAACCGAAGTACGTCGAGGGTCACTGGTTCCGCGACGAGCGCGGTGAAGAGCAGTGGTCCGAGGGGTACTGGGTCTGACCCGGTGACCAGCGATTAGTCGCACATCAAATAACTCTAGATAGTAGAAGGGGCAAGAGAAGGCCCCAGTGATCTTGCGTGCTTGAGAGCGCACCCGTCCCCGGTGCGCCTCGTACGCAGCGGGTGACTGTAGGCACCCGATGGCGGTCGGTCCACGGCTCTCACCTCCCGACCGCCCGACTTCCCGCTGGACCTGCTCCAGCGGTGTAAGCCGCTGTTTCATCAGCGGATAAGGCACGCCTAGCCCGCGTGCCGTCTCCTTTGGTAGAGATCCCCTGACCTGTCTCGTCGGACAGCAGGTCGGGGGGTTTCTCCTTTTTTTGACTCCAATCGGATCAACAGATCCACCACCCCGTCAGCGGCGGGGTGCCCGTCAGCGGTCGTCAGCGGCGACCAGGAACAGGAACACACCAATGCGACACGGCAACGCTTGTACCAAACACCCGCGTGACAACGTGCGGCCCGATGGCCGCTGCCGGTACTGCCGCACCGAAGCGCAGAAGCGGTACATGCGGTCGTGTGTCGAAGCACGACGTCAGCTCGCAGCCGTCCAGGCTGCCCTAGCCGTTTGAGCGGCCCGACAACTGAACAAGCAACCGGGAGCCCTGGCCTGACAGCCGGGGCTCTCGGCGTATCTGGGCTCGGCAACCGCTGAGCCTTGACAACCACCAAAGGAGAGCGAGATGCAAGACCAACTGGAGCGAGCCGTCCTCGACGCCGCCGAGTTCGGTGCGCCGGCCAAGACCTTCCAGGTCGGCCCGGACGCAGTTGTGGACTTCGGCAACGGAGCCAACCCGTTCGAGCACATGACCGTCACTCACTGGAGCGTCGACTGATGCCGTTCGAAGAGTGGTTTGAGAAGTACGGCAAGCCGTACGAGGCTGCCGTGGTCGCCAACGGCGGCACACCGTGGCCGCTGGACCCGGTCAAGCGAGCTGGTGTCGCAGAACGGCTGGGGCTGCCCGAGGACACAGACCCTATGGACCTGCGCCGCGCTTTGTGGGAGCGCAGCAAGAGGAGCAACCCAGCATGACCGAGACAACTGTCCCAGGCTCTGAGAGCCCCCTAGAGGGATCAGAACCGACCCCCGAGAGTGGCGGCAGTACCGGAGAGCCGCAGAAGGGCAACAAAGAGGCCCGCTACCGCGTGGAGCGGAACGAGGCCCGAGCTGAGCGTGACGCCCTCGCCCAGCGGATCGAGCGGATGCAGCGGGCCGAGGTCGAACGGCTGGCAGCCGATGGGTTGAGCCATCCGGCCGATCTGTTCAGCCTGAGCGGCAACGAGCTGGCCGACTACCTCACCGACGACGGGGACGTGGACGCCGAGAAGGTGGCCGCTGATGTCGCCGCGATCCTGGCCGAGCGACCCGGTCTGAAGAAGGGGCTGCCCGTCGCCGGTTACGACCCGACGCAGGGCTACGGCGGCAGGCCGCAACCCAAGCGTGAGCCGACGCTCGCTGACCTGCTGAAGAGCAGCACCCGACAGCCCTACTGATCTTGAGCACAGCCGTCTGTGGCGGCAGCTCACAAAGCCTCTGTGAGGCATCCGCGGGTCCGATCTGTGATCGGGCCTTTTCCATTGCTACACAACATGTTTCAAGGAGAAACAGATGACCATGCTGCACAGCAACACCGCTGACGCATTCACCCCCGAGGACTACGGCAAGGCCGTGGACCTGGCCGTCAAGGCGACCTCGGTCGCGGCCCGCACCGCGACGGTCGTCGGCACCGACAAGGTCAAGATCAACTTCCCGATCTGGACCGCCGATCCGACTGTCGGTTGGTACAACGAGAACGACACGATCGCCGAGACCGACGGCGCGACCGACGAGGTCGAGGTCACCCCGACCAAGACGGCCGGTCTTACCCCGATCTCGAACGAGCTGGCCGAGGACTCCACCCCGGCCGCTGTGGACCTGATCGCTGCGGGTCTGTCGAACCAGATCACCCGCGCCATCGACGGCGCGTACCTGGCCAACACCACGGCCAAGGGTCCGAACGGTCTGCTGTCGATCAGCTACTCGACGGTCGACACCGGGGCCTCCCTGGCCGACCTCGATCCGTTCATCTCGGCCCGGTTCGCAGCCAAGGCCAACGGGTCGGACCTGACCTCTTGGATCATGTCCCCAGAGCAGGCTGAGGAGCTGAGCAAGATCAAGAAGCTAACCGGCTCCACCGAGAACCTCATCGAGTTCGTCGAGGACGGGCTGAAGGTCGTCGGTCTGCCGGTGGTCGTCTCCGACCAGGTCGACGCCGCTACCAAGTTCTGGGGCATCCCCCAGGCGCACGTCGTCCTGGTGATGCGTAAGGGCACCCGCGTGGAGAAGTTCCCGAACGTCCAGAAGGACGGCATCTGGGTACGCGCCGTGTCGCGTCTGGGCATCGGCTTCCTGAACGAGCCCGGTGTTGTTCGCGGGTACGACGTGGCCTGATCAATTGATACCGAGTCGGGGACGGAACTCCGCCGTCCCCGGCAACGGTGCTGTTTCTGGATAGGCTCGGCTGATGCGCCGCAAGGAGATCCGAGTCGCGGTAGGCCAGCCGGGTGACGAGATGTCGCCCGTGTTCAAGATCTTCAACAACCGAAACGACGTGTACATCACCGAGCGAAACACGGGCCATGCGTTCAAGGTGAGCCTCCACGAATCCGGAGTGTCAGTCATCGCGGCTACCTCTCAATCAGGCATCGAAGTAAAGGACGGGAACCGCCGGCTGGAGTCCTGGAAGAGGCCAGAACCGGTAGACGGGCTTGCGTGGGTGTTCGCCATCGGCGTTCCCCGCATACCCGAGGCTGACCACGTCGCGATTGACGAGGTCCGAACCACCAAACCGATTGAATGGATACCCGCTGCCGAGCCGGGGCATCGGGTGAAGATCAGTCTGGGGTTCGTAGAGCCCGGACACGCGCTGAGCGAGTACGGCCTAGCCGATGGCCACCCACACCTCGAGCTGAAGAACAAAACGAAGGTCGTTCTGGTCGCTGAGTACGAGGTTCTCGATGCAACCGATCTCGAGAACATCCGGTACTACCAGTCTCTGATAGAACCTTGGTACGCGGCCAACGACAATGACTTGTACGGCTTCCTAACGTCGCTGATGACCGGGGGCGAAGCGCCCTGCGTCTACGTGGTCAAGTACGGCAGAACACCCTCCTAGACCCCCAGGGGGTTGCCCCCTCCCCCCTGGGTCCCTGACCGGTCGGTACTGCGTCCGCCCAATCCTGTGGCACTTAAACCCCTGTTTTTCGAGAGTCAGTAAGAAGAGAGAAGACATGCGCGTACCTGCGGATTTGCAGAAACCCGGCCGGAAATTGTGGCGTGAAATCACGTCAGAATTCGACATCGAACGCGACCCAGACCGGCGTGAACTGCTGTTCCAAGCGTGCAAAACCGCCGATCAGATCGCAGAACTTGACGAGGCAGCCGCCGAGGCCCCGCTGACCGTCAGAGGCAGCATGGGCCAGCCGGTGATCTCCCCGTTCATCGCTGAGGCACGCGTCCAGCGCGGGCTCCTAGCCCAACTGCTGGCCCGGATGAACTTCGCAGAGTCGGGGGACGACGACTGATGTCCAAAGCAGGACGAAAGACGAAGCGGCTGAAGCGTCAGCCGGCTACTGCGACTCAGACGCTGACCGTGGTCGATCTCATCTACCGACGCCTAACTGGCGACGAGACCGGCCTGGCACCTATCGGAAGAGGTAACCGTGACTTATGCATCCGCCGCTGACGTAGCGGCACTAGTGGCGCGTCAACTAACCGCCGAAGAGACGGCACTTGTCGAGCGCCGGTTGGCTCAGGTCGAACGAATGATCATGCGTCGTATCCCGGACCTAGCCGAGCAGATCGACGCTGGAGACCTGGACCTGGCCGACGTGATCGACATCGAGGCCGAGGCCGTGCTGAGGCTCCTCCGCAACCCCGAGGGCTACGCCTCGGAATCAGATGGGACATACAGCTACCAGTTCAACCGCGAGACGGCTTCGGGGCGGCTGGAGATCCTCCCGGAGGAGTGGGAACGCCTCGGGATCAAGCCGAGTCGGATGTTCTCTATCGCGCCGAGCCTCGGAGGTGCGGCGCTATGAGCTTGCTACACAGAGGAACTGAGACCGTCACGGTCTACCCCGAGGAAGTCATCACCGACTCAGACGGCAACACGATCACTAAACCCGGCTCGACAGGAGTTCTGACCCGTGCGGTCGTCCAGCCGCTGTCGTCCACTGAGGACGCGGACGGCACCAGGTCGAAGTACCGCCTACGGCTCGTCGGATACACAGGTCTCCTCGGCGCACAGAGCGCCGTGGAATGGAACGGCAAGCGGTACGCAATCGAGGGGGATCCCAAGGTCTACAACGGATCTCGCCGCACGGCTCACGTCGACTACGTCATGGTAAGGAAGTAGGCGCGGGCTACTTGCCGATGGGGCGCATCATCGCCTCGACCGAATCGCGCTCGACGCGAATCAGCCGGGGACCGAGCCGAACGGCCTTGAGTCGACCCTCGGCGATGTAGCGGCGCACTGTCTTCGTGCAGATTCCGAGGTACTCAGCGGTGTCGGCGATGGATGCCATCCGAGATTTTTCAGCCATGGCTCTCAGCGTAGGGACGGCGGGGCTGCTCAGAGCCCCTCGACACGCAGCTAATGGCCGTCACCACTTGCCATCCACCCGGTGTAAAACTAGACAATCGAGTATTCGACCGTGGACATGCCCGACTCGTCGGTCGCGAGCAGCGTCATGCGCGCCACGAATACCCGAAACATGTTGTTCACCAATGCATCCCCTTTTCCCTGCGCTCTTCACAGCAGTCCCGATTGAAGAAGATCACTCGCCAGCCCGGCGACCACTGGAACGATGCCCAGGCATACGAACGCCGGCAAAAAGCACAGACCGAGTGGTCCGGCGATCAATACCCCCGCCCGCTCAGCGGCCGCGGCGGCCGCGTGTGCGGCGTCGTGACGACATTGGTCGGCCAGTTCCGCGATGCCCACGGCCAGCGCCGATCCCGATGACGCCGACCGCCTCGCCAACCGCAGCAGCGCATCGGTCTGCGGGTCGACCGGATCCGCCGGCCGATCCTGCGACGATGACCATGCCACGGCTGGGTCGGCGCCCAGCGCCAGCAGATCGGAAGCCCGGCGCAGCATCGTGGCCAGCTTGGGTGGCGCGGACGGCGCCGTCGCGGCCGCGGCCGCGGACACCGCCATGCCGGCCGCCAGGCAGACGGCGAGCACGTCGAGGCTGGATGCGACCGCCAACGGGTCCGCACCGCGTGCCACCCGGTGCAGCAGGCTCCGCCGAGGAACTCCCCGCCCCGGCATCCTGGCGCGCGCCCGCACCGTCGACGGACCGGCGGCCGTCCACAATGCCACGGCCAGCAACACCGCCGCGGTACTCATGCCCCGGCTCGCTCGGTAACCCGGTCCGCCCACAGCAGTCCCAGGCAAGCCAGCGTCGACCCCACCACCAGCAGCCACCCACCCCCGCCACCACTCAACAAGAAACTCAGCGGCCGGGCGCCGATCAGCTGACCCAACAGCACCCCGAGCAGCGGCAGGCCCGCCAGGATGGCAGCTGTGGCGCGGGCGCCGGCCATCCCCGCCGCCACCCGCGCCGCGAATCGTTGCCGCTCGCCGATGTCTCGTTGCGCGGCGCGCATCAGGGTCGCGATGGCCAACCCATGGTCGCTGGCCAACTGCCAGCACACCGCGAGTCGTTCCCACTGCGTGGGCAGCGCCGAGCAGCCGGCCGCGCTGCGCAGACCCGCCGCCACGTCGGCGCCCAATCTGGCGCGTGCCGCGACCGCGCGCAACGAGGCGGCAACCGCGCCGTAGGTTTCGTCTGCTGCGACGTCGAACGCGCGTACTGGATGCGAGCCCACCCGCAATTCGCCGACGACCACATCCAGCGCCGTTTCCAGGGTTCGGCCCTCGTCGGTCGCCCGGCGTCCCCGGCGGGTGCGACGGCGGCGCACCGCGGCGGTCGCACCCAGCACCGCGCCGGCGAGGACGGTCGTCCACGGCAGCAACACGGCGGCGGCAACCGCGGAACACGCAACGGCGATGCTGCCCACCCAGCGTGCGCCGGCCAACCGCATGTGCCGACGGTCTGGGCGACCGAAGGACGCCGATGAGCTCAGTCGGCGCCGCGGCGACGACGAGAGGACCACGATCGCGAGCGACAACAACAGTGCCGCAGTCAGCTGAGGGTTCATGCCGACATTCGGCTTCCCAGCAAGTGATGCAGATCGGCCGCATCGTCGGTCAGTCCCCGATCGGCGTGCCACACGGTGACCGCACGGACCCGGCCGTCTGTCGGGCGCAGCAACGCGATCTCGGCGAGCCGACGCCGACCGGCCCGGTTCCGGGCGACGTGCAGCAGCACCTGGACGGCTGCGGCGAGCTGGCTGTGCAGCGCGGCGCGGTCCAGCCCGCCGAGCGCGCCCAGCGCCTCCAGCCGCGCGGGAACCTCGCCCGGGTTGTTGGCGTGCACGGTGCCGGCGCCGCCGTCGTGACCGGTGTTGAGGGCCGTCAGCAGATCTACCACCTCGGCGCCCCTGACCTCGCCGACCACGATGCGGTCAGGCCGCATCCGCAGTGCCTGTCGGACCAGTTGGCGTACCGGCACCTCGCCGACGCCTTCCACATTGGCGCACCGCGCGACCAGTTTGACCAAGTGCGGATGCCGGGGTGCGAGCTCCGCGGCATCCTCGACGCAGACGATCCGCTCGGTGGGCGCTACCGCGCCCAGCATGGCGGCTAACAGGGTTGTCTTTCCGGCTCCGGTACCACCGCACACCAGAAACGCGAGCCGGGCGGCGATGATGTCGCTAACCAGCGCGGCGGCCTGCGGCTCGATCGCGCCGGCCGCGATCAGCGCGGCCAGATCCTGTGTGGCCGGCCGCAACACCCGCAACGACAGACAGGTGCCCGCGGCCGCGACCGGCGGCAACACCGCGTGCAGTCGCACCGCGAATTCACCGCCGCCGATCCCGGACAGCTGGCCGTCCACCCAGGGCTGTGCGTCGTCGAGGCGGCGACCGGCGGCCAATGCCAGCCGCTGCGCCAATCGCCGCACCGCCGCCTCGTCAGCGAACCGAATCTGGCTGCGTCGCAAACCGTTTCCGTCGTCGACCCAAACTTCATCCGGCGCGGTGACCAGGACGTCGGTGGTGCCCTCGGCGCGCAGCAACGGCTCCAAGATCCCGGCGCCGGTCAGTTCGGTTTGCAGCACCCGAAGATTGGCGAGCACCTCGGTATCGCCGAGCACTCCACCGGATTCGGCCCGGATCGCGGCGGCCACCACCGCGGGCCCGAGACGAGAACCCGGCGCGGCCGGCTCCGCGGCCAGCCGCTCCCGCACCCGTTCGATCAGCGACCCGCTCACGCCGCCCTGCCGTTCTGCATTGCGCCGGGACGTGCGGGCAGCACAGCGAGCACCCGACGAGCGGCCGCCGCCAGCGCGGAGCCGCGCCGCAATCGCAGGCCACCGTGTTCGAGCTGCTCGGCGAGCCGCGGCTGGGCTCGCATCGACGCCAGCAGCGGCAGGCCCGCGATGTCTGCCACCTCGCCTGCGCGCAATCCGCCCGGCGACGGGCCCCGGACGACCAGGCCGAGGTTGGGATTGATCGCAGCCAGCACCGGAGCGACCGTCGCGGTGGCCGCGCACGAACGCACATCGCACGGACTGATCAGGACGACCAGATCGGCGGTGTCGAGCGCGGTCTGGGTGGCATCAGTCAGCCGACGGGGAAGATCGCACACCACGGTGACGCCGCCGCGACGGCCAGCATCGACGACGGCCTCCACCGGGCCCGCATCCACCTCGTAACCGGATCTGGTGCCGGACAGCAGGGTGATCCCCCGATGCCGCGGCAGCGCCTCACGCACCGCCGGCCAAGTCAGCCGTCCGCCCTGTAGCGACAGGTCGGGCCAACGCACACCGGGTGCGCTTTCCCCGCCCACCAACAGGTCGATCCCGCCGCCCCACGGGTCCAGGTCCACCAGGAGCGCATCGGTGGCCGCCAAGGCCAATGCGACAGCGAACAACGACGTCCCGGCCCCGCCGCGCCCCCCGATCACCGCGACGACCTCACCGCGGGGCGCGTCGTCACGCGCCGATTCGGCGGCCTCGGCCAATTCACGGACCAGTTCGGCCTCTTGCTCGGGCAGCTTCAGCACGTGCCGGGCTCCGATGGTGATGGCCGACTCCCACGTCGCGGTCGTGGGTTCGGCGGCGGTCAGCACGTTGACGTGGACGCGCCTGGGCAGCGCCACCCGCCCGCAACGATCGGCCGCAGCCTGGTCGAGTATTACGGCCGCGGCCGCCGACCAGGTTCTCCTGCTCAGCGCAGCCCCCGCGCTGAGATGCACCACCCGAACACCGACGGCAGCCGCCACCCGGTCCAGATCGTCGCGCAACTCAGAGTCGGTCAGCACCGCCAACACACCCGCAGAACCTGTCCCTGCCGTCTTCGCGGTGCCGCTCATTCACCCAGCGTGGACGCAGCCACAGATGGGACGCCAGGCTCAAATAGCGAATTGTGGATAGAGACGCAAGTGTGCACAAACTGACTGGCACGGCACTTCGGCCGCGCGCAACAGCACAATCTCCGCAACGGGAAAACAGCTGCGCTAAGCGCCCTGCTTATGACGAATATTTACCCGAGAAAAGGGACGACCCCCGCCAGGGGGGGAGGAGGCGAGGGTCGTCGTGTATCAGCCCCGGGGGGTCGGGCTGATACACCCTCGGCGTAGGCCGAGTACTGCTTACTATACACATGACAGTGCGGGCTAACGCAAGTGGGCGTTCCATCAAAAAGACACCTTGAGCCGCAAAAACACTACCTGCCCCGGGTATCACGCCCGACTTCAGCGACCGTTTTTGGCGCAACATCGCGGCCTCGTCAAGCCTGCAACCTATGCTGAGTGAGTGACTGCCTCCGACTCGGCCGCGCAGCAGCAAATCTCACCGGAAGCAGGGCCATCCGCCGGTTCCGGCGCCCGCACGGCGGCTTTTTTCGACCTCGACAAGACCATCATCGCGAAGTCCAGCACACTGGCGTTCAGCAAACCATTTTTCGCTCAGGGACTGCTCAGTCGCCGCGCCGTGCTCAAATCCAGCTATGCGCAATTCATTTTCCTGCTCTCCGGGGCGGATCACGACCAGATGGACCGGATCCGCGCTCACATGACCAACATGTGCGCCGGCTGGGACGTCGCGCAGGTTAAGTCAATCGTCAGCGAAACACTGCACGACATCGTGACTCCGCTGGTGTTCGCAGAAGCAGCGGACCTGATTGCCGCGCACAAGCTCTGTGGCCGTGACGTGGTCGTGGTCTCGGCATCGGGCGAGGAGATGGTGGCCCCGATCGCCCGCGAGTTGGGCGCCACCCACGCGATGGCGACCCGCATGGTCGTCGAGGACGGCAAGTACACCGGCGAGATCGCGTTCTACTGTTACGGCGAAGGCAAGGTGCAAGCGATCCGCGAGCTGGCCGCGCGTGAGGGCTATCCCTTGGAACACTGCTACGCCTACTCGGACTCGATCACCGACCTGCCGATGCTCGAGGCCGTCGGCCACCCGAGTGTGGTCAACCCGGACCGCGCGTTGCGCAGGGAAGCCATCGAGCGCGGCTGGCCGATGTTGTCGTTCAACCGGCCGGTGTCGCTGCGCGATCGCATCCCGGCGCCGTCGCGTGCCGCGATCGCAACAACCGCCGCGGTGGGTATCAGTGCGCTGGCCGCCGGCGCGGTCACCTACGCGCTGTTGCGCCGCTTCGCTTTCTAGCTCTCGGATCTTCGGCGCCAGCAAACTCACCAGCGCGTAAATCCCGTGCCCTTCGCAATATTCGCAGAATTGGGCCTTGCTGTGCTAAGGGTCTAGGAGTACAAAGGAAACACGGAAGCCCGGTGAGGCCTAGGTCGATCCGGAAGAGAAGGTTCGATCTCCCGATCTGGGCACCTAGCACGGTTCCCGGCACCCACGCTGAGTCATAGCCGCGATAATGGCAGAAGTGTTGCGGGCCTGCGTAATTGCGAAGAGTGGAAGGTATCGACGGCCCTTTGGGTGGGGTTGCAACCGGAAGCGTCGCAAGATCGCCGAGGCCATCCCACGCAGCCCATAGGATGTACGCCTGGTAACCGAGTTCCGTGCTAGCGGGCGGCGGACCGAATACTTCGGACCGCCGCCCGCTTCGCATTTCTCAAAACGTATCGTCACCGATCTTCGGAGCCGGTTGGCTACTGTTTCGGATTTCTCGGCAACGACTCGGCAATCGACAGCGCCTCCTGCGCTCCCGCCTGTAGCGCGCGGCAACACAGCACCAGCCACGCCTCCACGCCCTTCGGTGTCCCTTCGGCGAATCCGCGCGCGGCGTCGCGATAGTCCGCGGATTGCCGCATCCACCGCACCTCCGGTACGCCCAGTCCGTGCGGGTCCAATCCGGATGCGATGGTGACCAGCCGGGATACGGCTCGGGCCACCACACCGTCCGCACTGCCGAACGGTTCGAGGGTCAGCAACTCTCCGTGCACGACCGCCGCAATCACCGGCGCCGACGCCCGGGTGTCACCGGTCACCAGCTCGGCGAGCAACTCCAGACGCGGCCCAACCTCGGGCTCGGCGCGAGGACGTCCGAGACGATCCGCATCGACCTGGTCTGCGGCGGCCAGCATGTGTAGGCGCGCCAGTGCTTGCAACGGCGCCCGGCGCCACACCCCGACCAAGGCGCCGCCGCCGCCTTCCAGCGCCTGGGCGACCCGCAGCGCTCCACCGAAGACCGGATCGCTGACGCCCGAGTCCCGTCCAGCCGACTCCGCCAGGTCTTCCAGGCGCACGGGACCGCCGTCGAGCACCGAGGAGGCGCGCGCCGCCCGCAACGCCGACTCGGCGGCGGTCACCGGCCAGCCGCGCAGATTCGCACGGTGGCGGTGCGCCCGGCCCAGCGCCTCGCGGGCCCGGTCACTGGCCTCGGCGACGCCGGGCAACTCCATCAGGGGGGCCAATGGGTCAACCGTCACGAGTTGCCAACCCTAGCGTTGACGTGCCGATGCGCCGGGAATGGCCTGCAGCAGAGCACGGGTGTAGTCATGGCCGGGCCGGCTGAACAGCTCCTCGGTGGGGGCATGCTCAACGACCCGGCCGGCGCGCATGACCAGCACGTCGTCGGCAATCTGCCGGATCACCGCCAGATCATGGCTGATGAACAGGTAGGTCAGGCCCAGTTGTGCCTGCAGGCCGGCCAGCAGGTCAAGGATCTGCGCCTGCACCAAAACGTCGAGGGCCGACACCGCTTCGTCGCACACCAGCACCTCTGGCCGCAGCGCAAGTGCCCGGGCGATCGCCACCCGTTGCCGCTGACCACCCGAGAGCTCGCGGGGCAGCCGGCCTAACACCGACGACGGCAGCGCCACCTGGTCGACCAGCTCCCGCACCGCGCGCTCACGCTGCTTGCGGTCGCCGACCCGATGAATCCGTAGCGGTTCCTCGACGGCTCGATGCACCGTGTATCTGGGATCCAGACTGCTGTAAGGGTTCTGGAACACCGGCTGTATGCGCCGGCGGAAGGCGAGCGCTGTGGTGCGGTCCAGCTTCTCCGCAAGCTGGGTGCCATCGAAAACCACGGTGCCCGAGCTGGGTCGCAGCAGACCAAGGACCATCCGCGCCAGCGTCGACTTCCCCGATCCCGATTCCCCGACGATCGCCAAGGTGCTCGCCCGTCGCAGCCGAAACGACACGGAGTCGACGGCGCGGAACTCCGCCCGCCGCCAAGGCGCGCCGCGCGATTCCCGGTAAACCTTGGTCAGCTCTGAGGCGACGAGAATGTCGTCGGGCTCGGCTTTGGCGGCTTCCCGTCGGCGGGTCTTGACTGTCAGCGACGGGGCCGCGGCCACCAGCCGTCGGGTGTACTCATGCTGGGGATTGTGCAGGATCTGCCGCGCCGCACCGGATTCCACCACCACGCCGCGATGAACGACGACCACGGACTCGGCCCGTTCGGCGGCCAGCGCCAGATCGTGGGTGATCAGCAGCAACGCGGTGCCGAGCTCGTCGGTGAGGTGTTGCAGATGGTCGAGGACCTGGCGCTGCACGGTGACGTCCAGCGCGGACGTCGGCTCGTCGGCGATCAGCAGCCGGGGCCGGCCCGCCAGCCCGATCGCGATCAGCGCGCGCTGACACATACCGCCAGACAGTTGATGCGGGTAGCGGCTTGCTTGTTTGGCCGGGTCCGGCATACCGGCCTGGGCGAGCAACTCCACCGCCCGTCGTCGCGAATCACCTCCATCGGTGTTGGCCCGCAAGGCTTCCCGGATTTGGAAGCCTACCTTCCAGACCGGATTGAGGTTGGTCATCGGGTCTTGAGGTACGTAGCCGATCTTCCGGCCGCGGATGGACCGCAGCAGCCGGGGGTCCGCGGAGGTGATGTCGCGTCCGTCGAAAACGATGCGGCCGCCGGTGACCCGTCCCCCAGGCGCCAGTAGTCCCAAGATCGCCGCGGCCGCTGTGGTTTTCCCCGATCCGGATTCGCCGACGACCGCGACGGTCTGCCCGCGCAGTACGGTCAGATCCAGTCCGCACACCGCGGGAGCGTGGGAGCCGAACGTGACCTCGAGGCCCTCGACCGACAACAGCGGGGATTCGGGGCTCATGCCCGCCACGCCCGTGACGCCGGATCCAGCGCGTCGCGCAGGACGTCGCCCATCATCATGAAGGCCAGCACCGTAATCGCCAGTGCCCCTGCGGGATAGAACAGTATCGGTGAGCCGGCTCGCAGCCGGGTCTGCCCGATGTTGATATCCCCGCCCCACGACACCACCGATGCCGGCAGGCCCACCCCGAGGTAGGACAACGTCGCCTCGGTGACGACGAAGGCACCCAGAGCAATGGTGGCCACCGCGATCACCGGACCGATGGCGTTGGGCAGCGCATGCCGCAGCAGGATTTGAAACCTGCTCAATCCCAGGGCTTTAGCCGCCAGCACGTAATCGCTGGCCCGCACTTCGAGGACCGCCCCGCGGGCGATCCTGGCCACCTGCGGCCAGCCGAACAAGGCCAGGATGGCGATCACCGTCCACACCGTGCGGTGGTGCATGACCTGCATGAGCACGATGGCGGCCAACAGCAGCGGTAGTCCGAAGAACACGTCGGTGACCCGGGAGACGACGGCATCGATCCACCCCCCGTAGAAACCGGCCAGCGCGCCCAGCGCCCCGCCGACGACGAACACGAGCAGGGTGGCGCCCAGCCCGACCGTGACCGATGCGCGCGCGCCGTAGACCGTGCGTGTGTAGATGTCGTGGCCCTGCAGGTCGGTGCCGAACCAGTGCGCCGCCGACGGCGGCTGCAGGCTCTGGCCGGGATCGGCATACGTCGGGTCGGCTGCGGTGAACAACGCCGGAAACCCGGCAACGGCAAGGACGAACAGGATGAGGGCGGCGGCGACCAGGAACTTCGGGCGCCGGTGCAGATTGCGCCAGGTGTCGCGCCAGAAGCCGTGCCGGCTTCCGATCTGTTCAGCCATACCGGATCCGCGGGTCGAGGGCCGCATACAACAGGTCCACCAGCAAGTTAGTGACCAGATAGATCAGTACCAGCACCGTCACTATCGACACGACTGTCGGCGCTTCTTGCCTGGTGACGGCCTGATACAACACCCCACCGACGCCGTGGATGTTGAAGATGCCTTCGGTCACGATCGCTCCCCCCATCAGCGCCCCCAGATCTGCGCCGAGGAAGGTCACCACAGGGATCAGCGAATTACGCAGAATGTGCACTGTCACCACCCGCGGCCGCGACAAGCCTTTGGCGGTGGCGGTGCGGACGTAGTCGGCGTGCGCATTAGCGGCTACCGCCGATCGGGTCAACCGCACCACGTAGGCGAACGACACCGAGCCAAGGACGATTCCGGGTAGCAAAAGGCGTGTGAAGCTTGCTCTTTCGCCGACAGTGACCGGCGCGATGCCCAGTCGTACTCCGAAGAGGAATTGCGCCAGAAAGCCGAGCACGAAGATGGGGATCGCGATGATGACGAGGCCGGTAACCAGCACCGTGGCGTCGAATATTCCGCCCTGCCGCAGGCCGGCGATCACACCGAACCCGATCCCCAGCACCGCCTCCACCGCCAGCGCGATCAGCGCCAGCCGGAAGGTGACCGGAAACGCATGCGCCAGAACGGAACTGACCGGTAAGCCGGAGTACGCCCGACCCAGGTCGCCATGCAGGATGCCGCCCAGGTAGCGCAGGTACTGCAGCAGAAACGGATCGTCGAGGTGATACCGCGCGCGCAGCTGTGCCGCAACAGCGGGCGTCAGCGGCCGGTCCCCGGCCATCGCCGCCAGTGGATCACCGGGCAAGAGAAAAACCATGGCGTAGATCAGCAACGTGGCGCCCAGAAAGACCGGCACCATGACGGCGATCCGGCGTGCGATGTACCAACCCATCTCAGGCCTTGACGACGTTCTCGTAGTCGGGCAGCCCGTTCCAGGTAACCGTGACGCCGCGAATCGCCGAGGACCACCCGACCACCGCGATGTTGTCCCACAATGGCACATTGGGCATGTCGTGCAACAGGATTCGCTGTGCGACGTTGGTCAGCACGGCGGACTCCGGCAGGCTCGGTGCGGCCTCGGCCTTTGCCAGCGCCGCATCGAACTCGCGGTTGGAGTAGCCGATGTCGTTGGATCCCGCCCCGGTGGTGAACAACGGGCCCAGAAACTCGACCATCGACGGGTAGTCGCCCTGCCACCCGGCGCGGAACGCGGTGTCGATGGTGCGGTTGGTGATCTGGGTGCGGAAACCCGCGAAGGTGGGCTGCGGGGCACCGACCGCGTCGACACCGAGAACGTTCTTGATGCTGTTGGCCACCGCGTCAACCCAGTCCTGATGGGCGCTGTCGGCGTTGTACGCGATCGCGTAGCGACCGGTCCAGGGCGAGATCGCGTTGGCCTGCGCCCAGAGTTGGCGGGCCCGTTCGGGGTTGAAGTCCAGCGCGTCGTTGCCCGGCAGGTTCGGATCGAAGCCCGGCAGCGATCGCGCGGTGAAGTCACGGGCCGGGCTACGGGTGCCGGCAAAGATCTGCCGGCAGATTTGCGGACGGTTGATAGCGGCCGACAGCGCGAGGCGGCGCAGCCGACCCTCCTCGCCGCCGAAATGCGGCAGCCGTAATGGGGTGTCGAGGGACTGATTCACCGCCGCCGGCCCGCTGGCGGCGTTCCCGCCCAGGTCGCGCTTGTAGATCGTCAACGCGCTCGACGGAATCGTGTCCAGCACATCGAGATTGCCGGATAGCAGGTCGGCATAAGCGGTGTCCAGGTTGGCGTAGAACTCGAACCGCAGTCCTTTGTTGCGGGGTTTCCGGTTGCCGTGGTATCCGGGGTTGGGCTTCAAATCGATCCGGACGTTGTGTTCCCAGGCAGGCCCGTCGGGACTGTCAGCAAGCTGGTAGGGGCCGTTGCCGATCGGGTTGCGACCGAACGCCGCCATGTCCCGGAATGCCTTGTCCGGCAACGGATAAAACGCGCTGTGGCCCAGCCGCAAAGTGAAGTCGACGGTCGGGGCCTTGAGCCGTGCGGTGAACTCGAGATCGTTGACCACGTGCAATCCGGACATGGTTGCCGGCTTCCCGTCAGTAGCTGCGCCGGCGACCTCGTCGAAGCCGGCTATCGGGCTGAAAAAGTCCTGCTGCAGTTGGGCATTGGCGCTCAGGGCGCCGTAGTTCCACGCGTTGACGAACGACTGGGCCGTCACCGGCGAGCCGTCGGTGAACTTCCAGCCAGGTTTCAGAGTGATCCGGTAGTTGACGTTGTCAGCGGTTTCGATGGACTGCGCCACCTCCGGCGACGGCTTGCCCGCGGCGTCATAAGACACCAAGCCGGCGAACAAGCGATCAAGGATGCGCCCGCCATAGCTGTCGTTGGTGCCGGTCGGAATCAGCGGGTTCGGCGGTTCGCCGCCGTTTACCAGCACCACATCGGGGCTCAGGACGCCGCCGCCACAACCGGTCAGGCAACCGGCCACCGCGGCAACCACCAGAAATCCGGCCGCCAGCACAGCGAGCGTCCGACGCATGACAGCGACCCTAAGCCGTACCGGCCATTTTCGCTGCTACAGTGGGGCCACTGTGAGTTTTCGCGGTGCCGCTAGGCCTTCACGACGGTCACGATGGCAGTTTGCCGTCGTCGTCTTTGCTGCGCTGACTCTCTGTGCTGGTGTCTTGGGATGCTCTGCTTTGCAGACCGACAACGCCTTCGGCCCAACGCAATTCGTGGACTTGACGTCGCCGGTCAACCCCTCTGCCGATCCAGCACGTTGCAATGACGAGCCCAACCCGATAGATCAGCTCAACCGCCCACTGACGGATGACACCGCATCGAAGAGCACGGGATGGAAGAGGCATCGGCTACCGACCTGGTCGGTCATCCAATCCCGTTGGTGCTGGTCGCCGTCGTCGGTTACCTACACATCCCAGCCGTCCCGGCGGGCTGACGTGCACTCGCGCGCGCCCGCGGCGGCCCTGAGCGGCCAGGATCTGCTGACTCAGCTCTGCGTCGCCCGTCGCTGATCTGTCGCGTCCAGACACCTGTCATGTGTGCCACGGCCTTAACTCGGCCGTCGAACCTGTAGCTCGTGTCGGCTGCCGCCGGCAACACATTCTTCAATCCGCTTAACGGAATCACTCGCCTGCCCCGAAAGGCCTGCGGCGCCGCAGCGACGCCGCCGCACCCATAGGCACCGGCGCATTCCGCATACCTCCAGGTCTTCAAGGAGCGATTGATGACTTCTGGCGAATCCTCCGATATTGCGCAATCGGGCGCCGGCAGCACCGTTTTCGACCCCATCCGCCCTGCCGTGAGCGCGAGGGGATAGCGGTGGACTACGGCGCGCTCCCCCCGGAGATCAATTCCGCACGGATGTATTCCGGCCCCGGACATGATTCGATGCTGGTCGCTGCCGCGGCGTGGGACAGGCTCGCCGACCAGCTGTACAACGCGGCGATGAACTACCGGGCGATGATCTCAGCACTCGACGAGGAATGGCAGGGCGCATCGGCCACCGCGATGAGCGAAACAGCCGCAGACTACATCGGGTGGCTGGAGGCCACCGCCGCGCTGGCTGCGCACACGGCGACCCACGCCCGGGCCGCCGCCGACGCGTATGAGTCTGCGTTTGCGGGAACCGTCCCCCCGCAGCTGGTCGCCGCCAACCTCGCCTTGCGGAGGTCGTTGGTTACAACCAACCCGCTGGGTCAAGTCCACCCCGAGATCGCTGCAGCCGAAGCGGACTACGAAAGGATGTGGGTCCAGGACGCCGACGCCATGTATGGCTACGCCGAAGCGTCGGCAGCCGCCTCGGCGATGACGACGTTCACCTCCCCGCCGGATTGCGCGGCGCTGGTCCCGCCAGGGGCCGCCATCGCAGAGACGTCGGCCGACGTCCCGATGGAGGTGGAGGAAATCGTATCGGCCGGCGCTGAACTGGTTTCGATGCTGCCGCGAGCACTCCGAGCGCTGTCCACGACAGCTTCCGTGCGTTTCGATGCGGCCCTGCTGTCAATGGCATCGTCGCTGTCGAAGCTGAGTTCCCTGAAATTGGGCTTCGCCAAGCGCGCCAGCGTCCCCCTCGCCGTGGCCATTGGCGGCGCGGCTAAGGCGGCCGCGGGTAAGCGTCCGGCCGTTGTTGCCGGCTTCGGCCGCGGTATATCGATCGGGTCGTTGTCGGTACCGCGCGCTTGGCTACCGCCGCCGACGACGAGCTCCGGCGACGGCGAGTTCCACAGTGCCGCCGTCGCGATCGGCCGATGGGCAAGCGGCCGTGGTTGGCACGGCGTGACATAGACCCGCGGCGCCCACACCGGCGTGGGCGTCGCGCTTTCCATGCGGCACACGGCAATTGACGTGGTTGCCGTCTGTTCAAGTACAGCAAGTTCGACAAGTAATGAGGTATGTGATGGATTTTGGGGGATTGCCGCCGGAGGTCAACTCCACTCGGATGTGTGCGGGTCCCGGGGCGACGTCCATGCTGGCGGCTTCGGCAGGATGGGACGCGCTGGCTGCTGAATTGCGCACCGCCGCAGCCGGCTACCAGTCGGTGATCGCGGAGCTGACCGATGAGTCGTGGACGGGCCTTTCCGCCACGTCGATGATGGCCGCAGTCACGCCCTACCTGATGTGGATCAGCGCTACTGCCGCCCAGTGTGAGCACGCGGCCGGCCAGGTCACCGCCGCCGCGGCCGCCTATGAAACCGCCTATGCGATGACGGTGCCGCCGCCGGTGGTGGCGGCCAACCGGGTTCAGCTGACGACCTTGATCGCCACCAACATCTTGGGGCAGAACACACCCGCGATCATGATCACCGAGGCGGAATACGCCGAGATGTGGGCCCAAGATGCGGCAGCGATGTACGGCTACGCGGCGAGTTCGGCTGCCGCCGCGGCCTTTTCACCGTTCACGCAGCCGCCGCAGACGACCAACCCCGGCGGGCTCGGCGCCCAGGCCGGTGCGGTGGTGCAGGCGACGGGCACTCGAGCTCAGGCGACGTCGATGCAAATCATGTCCTCAGTGCCGCAGTCATTGCAGGGGCTGGCCACCCCCGGCTCAGCTACCGCGGTTGCCTCTTCGGGGGCCTCTTCGGCTGCTGAGGCACCAATTGCTGCGCTTTCCAGCCTCACTGGCGTATCCGGCAAGGGCGCGTTGAAAGGCGTCGGCAACACTGCCGGCGCTCTTGAGGGTGCGGCGACCGGCCTGTCCGGGCTGAGTGGCAGCGAGTTGGGCCTGGTCGAGGACAGCGCCGGCCTGGGTATGGACGCGGTCGGTCTGGTGGGTTTGGACGGTGGTGGTGTTGGCCTGGACCTGGTCGGGGTCGGCCTGGACTTCACCGGCGCCGACGAGTTGACCCAGTCCGGGGGCTTAGGAGGTTTGGGCGGCCTGGGACACGTCGCTCCCCCGGCGTCCGCAGCGGCAACAACTGCGGGCCTGGGCCAAGCGCGGTCGCTGGGGACGCTGTCAGTGCCGTCGAGTTGGGCCAACGCGGTGTCAATGCCCGCGCCCATCCTCGACGCCCAGGCCATCCCGGCCGGGTCAGGCGCAATGCCGTCGACCGTAAGCGGGCCCGGTCTGTCCAAGCTGCCGATGGGCGGCATGGTCGGGGGCCAGTCGCAGGGAGCGATTCGGGTTGGCTTCCGCGACTCGATCATTCCGCGTTCGCCGGCGGCCGGATAGGGCGCACTCTCGCCGCGCGACGACGCCGGAACGGCCTGATGTACACGGACTGAACGAGGCGGTTGCACCTCACCCACGGGCGAGGGCGTCGTCGCAGAGATAGGCTCGCAAACGGTTGACGAGCTGAGACCACGATCGGCACACCACACGGCAGAACCTCGACACAGGAGAGAAGTCAGTGACCGCCACCAATCCCGAGGGCCCGTCGTATCCGCCGCCCGCCCACTTCGTCGAGCAGGCCAACGCCCGTGAGGATCTCTATCGCGAGGCGGCGGAGGACCGGTTGGCGTTCTGGGCCAAGCAGGCCGAGCGGCTGTCGTGGGCGACACCCTTCACCGAGGTGTTGGACTGGTCGGATGCGCCGTTCGCAAAGTGGTTCATCGACGGCAAGCTCAATGTCGCCTACAACTGCGTGGACCGCCACGTCGAGGCCGGCAACGGGGATCGGGTCGCCATCCACTGGGAGGGCGAGCCGGCGGACGAGCGCCGATCGCTGACCTATTCCGAGCTACTGACCGAGGTGTGCAAAGCCGCCAACGCGTTGACCGACCTGGGTCTGTCAGCCGGTGACCGCGTCGCGATCTACATGCCGTTGATTCCCGAGGCCGTGATCGCCATGCTGGCCTGCGCGCGGCTGGGAATCATGCACAGTGTGGTGTTCGGCGGCTACACCGCCAAGGCACTGCGGGCCCGGATCGCCGACGCCGAAGCCAAGCTGCTGATCACGACCGACGGGCAGTTCCGCCGCGGCAAGCCGGCACCGCTTAAGGATGCCGCCGACGAGGCGGTAGCCGATCCGGACAGTACTATCGAGCACGTTATCGTGGTGCGGCGCACCGGTATTGACGTGTCCTGGGACGACGACCGCGACCGGTGGTGGCACGACGTCGTGGGCTCTGCGTCCGCCGAACACACCCCGGAGGCGTTCGACTCCGAGCAGCCGCTGTTCCTGCTGTACACCTCTGGCACCACCGGCAAGCCCAAGGGCATCGTGCACACCAGCGGCGGCTATCTAACCCAGTGCTGCTACACCGTCGACGCCATTTTCGACGTCAAACCGGAGACCGACGTGTTCTGGTGCACCGCCGACATCGGCTGGGTGACCGGACACACCTACGGCGTGTACGGTCCGCTGTCCAATGGCATCACCGAGGTGCTGTATGAAGGCACGCCCAATACGCCCGATGAGCACCGTCACTTCCAGATCGTCGAAAGATACGGTGTCACAATCTATTACGCGGCCCCAACGCTGATCCGAACGTTCATGAAGTGGGGCCGCGAGATACCCGATTCCCATGACCTGTCCAGTATCCGGCTGCTGGGTTCGGTGGGCGAACCGATCAACCCCGAGGCGTGGCGCTGGTACCGCGAAGTCATTGGCGCAGGCCGTGTTCCGGTGGTGGACACGTGGTGGCAAACCGAAACCGGTGCCGCGATGATCTCGCCGCTGCCCGGGGTCGCGGCGGCCAAACCCGGTTCGGCGATGGCCGCGCTGCCCGGTATCTCCGCCAAAATCGTTGACGACCATGGTGATCCGCTGCAACCCGCCGCTGATGACGAGACGGAACACGTCAGCGGCTATCTGGTCTTGGACGAGCCATGGCCGTCGATGCTGCGCGGCATCTGGGGCGACCCCGACCGCTACCGGGAAACCTATTGGTCGAAGTTCGCCGACAAGGGCTTCTATTTCGCGGGTGATGGGGCCCGCTTCGACCCCGACGGTGCGATCTGGGTGTTGGGCCGCATCGACGACGTGATGAACGTGTCCGGACATCGGATCTCCACTTCCGAAGTGGAATCGGCCCTTGTCGGCCACTCCGGTGTCGCCGAGGCTGCGGTGGTCGGGGTTACCGACGACACCACCGGTCAGGCCATTTGCGCGTTCGTCGTCCTGTGCGCCAGCGACGATGCCCATGAAGGAACCGTCGAGGAGCTGCGTGCGGAGGTGGCCCGGGAGATATCGCCGATCGCCAAGCCGCGCGAAGTCCACATCGTGCCGGAGCTGCCCAAGACGCGCAGCGGCAAAATCATGCGCAGGTTGTTGCGCGACGTCGCCGAAAATCGGGAGCTGGGCGACACGTCGACGCTGCTCGATCCCGGCGTGTTCGACGCCATCAAGGCAGCCAAGTAGCCCAAGCCCCCGCCGAACGTCGCGCCGCTCAGCCTGGCACCGGCACGAATCCCCCGCCCGGCCGGTTCTTGGCGTTGACGTCGGCCAATATCGAGTTGAAGTCCATCACCACCGCCGGTGTGTGCAGGGGGATGTATTTGATGATGCAAGTTGGCAGGTTGTCGCTGAAGGCGCCGTGGATCATGCCGACCAGCAGGTTGTTGACGGTCACCGGAGCCCCCGAGTCACCGGGACGCCCGCAGACCTGCATGACGATGGTGCCCGGCGCCTGACCCATTCCCCATGTGACACCGCACGAGTTGCCGGTGGTCCGGCCCTGCTTGCAGGCGACCTGGCCGAAGGCCGGATCCGGGCCGATTCCGCTGATCACGAATCCGTTGTAGTTGGCGACCGGCGCCACCTTGGCCGCATCGAACTTGATCACCGCGTAGTCCAGGTTGTCGTTGCCGGCGACCATGACGCCCAACGGGCCTCTGTTTTCCGCGGTCTCCGCGGCGACCTGCGCACCGGGGCTGCCACAGTGCGCAGAGGTGAAGCCGATCAGCTCACCGGTGCGATCATTGCCGATTGTGGTCAGGGTGCACATCGTGTCCCCGTTGATGACGATGCCCGCCCCGCCGCCCAGCGGGATCCTGTCGTCAGCCGCCGCGCTGGCAGGCAAACCAACCAGGGCACACAACGTGGCGACGATCGCCACGGCAACCCACCGGTGCGCCGTCTGCACAGCGAAACTCCTGTCTGGCTGGTTGAACGTCGAAGAACAGGTGCGCCAGTCTAAATGATCCACCGCCGCCGTCCGTTCTGCTCGAATTGCGGTCGCCGTCAAATAGTCGGCCGACTCCAGGGCGCCGACTTTAGGGTGTTGTGGCTGGCTTCGCCTGACAGCGCACGTCATGGCAACATGAACCGCGACGACAGCGAACCGGGCAAGCAAACCGAGAGGACCGTCTGTGAGCAAAGCCGATCCCAAGAACGGTGTGCCCAGCACCCTGACCACGATTCCGTTGGCCGATCCGCATGCCCGGTCCGGTGATCAGTCGATCGGTGACCTGATCAAAGACGCGACGGCGCAGATGTCCACGCTGGTGCGCGCCGAAGTCGAACTTGCTCGTGCCGAGATCACCCGCGACGTCAAGAAGGGCCTGACCGGCAGCGTGTTCTTCATCGCTGCGCTGGTCGTGTTGTTCTACTCCACCTTCTTTTTCTTCTTTTTCCTCGCCGAGCTGCTCGACAACTGGCTTTGGCGTTGGGTGGCGTTCCTGATCGTCTTCGGGATCATGGTCGTCGTCACCATCGTGCTGGCCCTATTGGGCTATCTGAAGGTCCGCCGGATCCGGGGGCCGCGCCAGACCATCGAGTCGGTCAAGGAGACGCGCACCGCGCTCACCCCGGGCCACGACAAGCCCGGGGCTCCGAAGGCAATCACGTCCGATTCCAAAGATCCCAAGACGCCCGCAGATCCCTCAGGTTGGTAGATGCCAGCACCAGATCCGTCGGTGACTCGCATCGACGGGCCATGGCGCCATCTGGACGTGCACGCCAACGGCATCCGGTTTCACGTCGTCGAAGCCCTGCCGACCGGCGCAGACGCAACTGCACCCGTCACGGCACGGCCACTGGTCTTGCTGCTGCACGGTTTCGGCTCGTTCTGGTGGTCTTGGCGTCACCAGCTGCGTGAACTGACCGGGGCACGCGTGGTTGCGGTCGACCTGCGCGGGTATGGCGGCAGCGACAAACCTCCGCGCGGCTACGACGGCTGGACGCTGGCCGGCGACACCGCCGGGCTCATTCGGGCGCTGGGGCACTCCTCAGCAACGCTGATCGGCCACGCCGACGGCGGGCTGGCCTGCTGGGCCACCGCGCTGCTGCATTCCCGGCTGGTGCGCGCCATCGCGCTGATCAGCTCGCCGCACCCGGCCGCATTGCGAAATTCCATGCTCACGCGACGCGATCAGAGTCGTGCCCTGTTGCCGACCTTGCTGCGCTACCAGGTGCCGATCTGGCCGGAGCGGCTGCTCACCCGACACGACGCGGCCGAAATCGAGCGTCTGGTCCGCAGCCGTAGCTCTGCCAAATGGGTTGCGTCCGAAGATTTTTCCCAAACAATCGGCCACCTGCGGCAAGCGATTCGGATTCCGGGCGCCGCACACTGCGGACTCGAGTACCAACGCTGGGCGGTACGCAGTCAGCTGCGCGACGAGGGTCGGCGCTTCATCAGGTCAATGTCCCAACAGCTCGGTTTGCCGCTGCTGCACCTGCGCGGTGACGCGGATCCCTACGTGCTTGCCGATCCGGTCGACCGCACCCAGCGCTACGCTCCGCACGGACGCTACATATCAATCGCCGGCGCAGGACATTTCAGCCATGAAGAAGCGCCGCAGGAAATCAACAGGCACCTGACGCGCTTTCTCGAG
This sequence comes from Mycobacterium sp. NGS41, assembly GCF_059812725.1. NCBI lineage: Bacteria > Bacillati > Actinomycetota > Actinomycetes > Mycobacteriales > Mycobacteriaceae > Mycobacterium > Mycobacterium sp. NGS41. The sequence continues at coordinate 155,925 of NZ_JCALDF010000007.1, read as the reverse complement.
CACGTGCACCGGCCCCGGCTCAGCTGACGCAGGCGCCGGTAGGCACCGGTTCGGTGTTGCCGATCTTGGCAAGCTGCGCGGCCACCTCATCGGCCGTCAGGACGAATCCCGTGTCCGCGTCGTCGACAGCTGCCCCGAATACCACGCCGAGCACCCGACCGCTGAGGTCGATCAACGGCCCGCCCGAATTGCCTTGCTCCACATTGGCTCTGATCGTGTAGACATCGCGCGTCACCGGCGCGGGATCCCGGTAGATGTCGGGTCCGCTGAGTTTGATGGCCTCGCGAATCCTGGCCGGCGTGGCCGTGAAGTTGCCGCCGCCGGGATACCCCAGCACCACCACGCTGGTGCCCGACTTCGCCTCGGTCTGCGCGAAGGCCAGCGGCGGCGGCGGCAAGTTCGGGACGGCGATGATCGCGATGTCGACCAGCGGGTCGTAGGACACCACCGTGGCGGGTAACGGATTGCCGCTGGCGAATATCTGGACGCTGTTGGACCCGGCCACCACGTGGGCGTTCGTCATCACCCGGTTGGGCGATATCACGAATCCACTGCCCTCCAGCACTTTCTGGCAGCTGGCTGCCACGCTGCGGATCTTGACGACGCTCGGCTGGGTGGCGGCCACCACCGGGTTGTCTCGCAACGCCGGATCAGGTGATGCGATCGGAGCAATTGGTGTCTGGCACAAAGGACACAGCACCGCGGGCAGCCCGCCGGGGTTCAGCAACGCTGCCACCCGCTTGGGCACTGTCTTCAAAAACTGGGGCGCAACGTGGTTCACCGAAGCGAGCACCCGGGAACCCTTGACCGCGGAAGCCAGTTGGGGCTGGTCCTTCGACTCTGTTACCACGATCGCCAACAAGAAGGCCACTGTCAGCACCACGACGACCTGAAAGCCCACCCCGATGACGGAATCGACCAATCGCACAGCGGGTTTTCGGATCGCGCTGCGAACGGCCCGGCCGAGCACCACTCCGGCGACTTCGCCCACGACGACCAACGTCAAAAATAGGAAGATCGCAGCGAACATCTTGGCCTGTTGAGCCGCGATGTGACTGGCGATGTGCGGTGCCAGCAACACGCCGGCGATCGCACCGAGCAGCACACCCACGAACGACAGCAGGGAGCCAAGCGCGCCCGAACGCCAGCCCGAAATGGCTGCGATGAACGCAACCGCAACGATGGCGATGTCCAGCCACTGCGACGGGGTCATCGAATTCATCGCGGCTCACTTTGGTCGCCGACCAGCTCCATTGCCTCGTCCAGTTCGCGGACGTCGCTGGTGTCCCAGGGCTGGGCCCAGCCGGCGACATCGAGCACTGCAGAGATCACCTGGCCAGTGAATCCCCATACCAGCATTTCGTTGAGCAGAAACGCCGGTCCGGCCCAGCGGCGGCTCAGGGCGCGGCGGTACACCGTCAGCCGGTTGGCCGGGTTGATGAAGGCGCGCACCGGGACGCGCGCCACGATCGCGGTTTCCGCCTCGTTGACGACGGACACCGGCCCGGGATCCGGAGAGTAAGCCAATACCGGGACGACATGGAACCGGGACGGCGCGATGAACGTCCTTTCCATTGTGGCCAGCGGATGCAGGCGGGAGGGATCGAGTCCGGTTTCTTCGTGCGCCTCGCGCAGGGCGGTGGCGACCGGCCCGTCGTCGCCGGGATCGGACGCGCCGCCGGGAAACGCCGCCTGACCGGCATGGTGACGCAGAGTCGACGCCCGCACGGTCAGCAACAGGTCGGCGTCGTCGGGAAGGCTGCCGTCGGCCGGTCCGGTCTGCGGGCCAGAGAACAACACCAGCACGGCGGCCTCGCGACCGTCGCCGCCCAGAGAGGCCACCGATGACATCGCCCGCGCCGCGGTCACCATCGCCAGCACATCGGCCGGCAGCCGACGCCGGAACGCGTCGGGAATCTCACCGACGTTGTCGACCAGCGGTCGCAACCAAGCCGGGCCGACTTCGGGCGTCAGGGAGACCGCAGCATTCACGGGCGCCTCCCTCGCGTGTAAGCCGCTGCACGGCTTCTCGCGGCATTTTCTTATTGCGGTCCGAGTGCGGCCGCGATCTCATCGGCAGTGGCGAAGGCTCGCGGCAGCGTCTGCGCAACGCTACCGTCCGGCCGCAGGACAACCGTCGCGGGCATCACGTTTGCGACCGCCAGCGCCGCCGCCACCCGTCGGCGACCGTCCTGCAGTGTCGGCAGCCGAACGTTGAGCTCGGCCAACCGCAGCAACGCTGCCGTCTCGTTCTCGTCTTGGTGCACAGTCACCACCATCACGTCCGGCCCGGCCCGGCGTTGATACTCGGCCATGGCGGGCAGCTCGGCCATGCACGGCCCGCACCAATACGCCCATAAGTTGAGGACCACCCGGCGGCCGGCCAATGCGCGGGCGACGTCGACGGCCGAGCCGTCCGCCGCGCACTCCACCACCACCCCGCGCAATGCCGCCGGGCCAGGACCGCTCCCTTCGGCGGGACAGGGCGGCAGATTCGCGCGCTGCCGGGGTCCCGCCAGCGCGGCCGGGGTATCGGCGTCGCGGTGTTGACGGCCGGCGGTTGCGTGGGTCGTCGTGGTCGTTGAGGAGTCCTCGCGCAGCTGGGCGACCAGGGCCACCACCAGCGCCGCCACCACCGCCAGGATCGCTATGGTCCAGCGGGTTCTTACGGTCACGGTGGGCCGCCCCGCTGCTACAACCCGGCCAGGGCCAGCAGATGCTCGGTTTCCGGGCCCTGGACGAGCGGGGCGGCGAGCAACGGCTCCGTGGGACCGAGGCCGAACGACGGGCAGTCCTTGGCGAGCACGCAGACCCCGCACGCCGGTTTGCGGGCATGGCACACCCGGCGACCGTGGAAGATCACGCGATGGCTCAGCAGCGTCCACTCTTTGCGTTCGATCAGTTCGCCGACAGCGTGCTCCACCTTGACCGGATCCTCTTCGGCGGTCCAGCGCCACCGGCGCACCAGGCGGCCGAAGTGAGTGTCGACGGTGATGCCCGGGATGTGGAAGGCGTTGCCCAGGATGACGTTGGCGGTCTTGCGTCCCACTCCGGGCAGCGTCACCAACTCGTCCATGGTGGCCGGCACCTCGCCGTCGAATCGCTCGACCAAGGCTTGCCCGAGGCCGATGAGGGAGTTCGCCTTGTTACGGTAGAAACCAGTGGGACGGATGAGGTTTTCCAGCTCGGTCCGATCCGCCTGCGCGTAGTCCAGCGCCGTCCTATATTTCGCGAACAAAGCCGGCGTCGTCAGGTTCACCCGTTTGTCGGTGCTCTGCGCCGAGAGGATGGTGGCCACCGTCAACTCGAGCGGCGAGGTGAAATCCAGCTCGCAGTATACGTTCGGAAATGCTTGTGCCAGTGTGCGATTCATTCGGCGCGCCCGTCGCACCAAGCCGGCTCGCGTTTCTGTGGACCAACGCCGGGCCAGGTCGGCGCCGGGTGCCCCCGGCCTCGGCTTGGCGCGGCCCGACGACTTTGCCGCTGTCACCTACGACAGAGTACTGATTTCGTAATCTCGCTGAGACCTTGGCCATGTTTACTCTCTGTGTGTCGTGGTTGCTGGTGGCCTGCGTTCCGGGGTTGCTGATGTTGGCGACGCTCGGGCTCGGGCGGCTGGAAAAGGAGCTGTCCACCAATACCGTCACAGCGACCGATGTCGACGAATTTCTCGAGCACGCCGAGGCCGTGGACGTCCACACACTGGCCCGCGAGGGCATGCCGGAGGCGCTGGATCATCTGCACCGGCGCCAGGTCCAGCGACTCGCCGAATCACTGACCCAGGTCGCCCTGTCCGGGCCACAGCACGACGCGTTGTTCTTTGCCGGCGATTTCGGCAGCCTGGGTGAGTCCGGCCTGCCGACGCGCATACATGCCCATTCCCGGATTAATCCGCAATTTAGGGAGACTCGGGACGTCAATCGTGTGTAGCGTTGGCACGTCGAACCGATTGGCCTACCTTTAAGCGCGTGTCACTCGTAACAGGTCGGGCTGCCCGAATCTAATTCGTTAGAACCTGAAAGGGCTAGAAGAGGCAACGTGGACGAGGTCTTGGCAAGGGCAGGGATCTTCCAAGGGGTTGAGCCCAGCGCAGTCGCCGCACTGACCAAACAACTGCAACCCGTCGACTTCCCGCGTGGACATACGGTTTTCGCCGAGGGGGAGCCCGGCGACCGGCTGTACATCATCATCGCGGGGAAGGTCAAGATCGGCCGCCGCTCGCCCGACGGCCGGGAGAATCTGTTGACCATCATGGGCCCGTCGGACATGTTCGGCGAATTGTCGATCTTCGACCCCGGACCGCGCACGTCCAGCGCGACCACGATCACCGAGGTGCGTGCGGTGTCGATGGACCGTGACGCGCTGCGGGCATGGATCGCGGATCGCCCGGAGATCGCTGAGCAGCTGCTGCGGGTGCTCGCCCGGCGGCTGCGACGCACGAACAACAACTTGGCCGACCTGATCTTCACGGATGTGCCCGGGCGGGTGGCCAAGCAACTGCTGCAACTTGCCCAGCGTTTCGGCACCCAGGAGGGTGGCGCGATGCGGGTTACGCATGACCTCACTCAGGAGGAGATCGCCCAACTGGTGGGTGCCTCCCGGGAGACCGTGAACAAGGCGCTCGCCGACTTCGCCCACCGCGGGTGGATCCGCCTGGAGGGCAAGAGTGTGCTCATCTCGGACTCCGAGCGCCTAGCCCGCCGAGCGAGGTAAGCGGCGCGCTATGCGCGCCTCAAAACAGGGCAGCAACCGAGCGAGCATCCAGCACCGAGCGAGGTAAGCGCGTCTAGGAGCGCAGATAGTTCAGCTGCACCTCGACCGACCACTCGGCGGCATCCCACAGCTTCTCGTCGACGTCGATATAAACGTGTTCGACGACCTGGCGGACACTGGCGTCGTCGCCGAGTTCCAGCAACGCCGCCCGCACCTGCTGTAGACGTTCCTCGCGGTGCATCAAATAACCAGAAGTGACGGCGTCCAGCGCGGGCAGGTCCGGCCCGTGGCCGGGCAACACCGTCCGCTTGCCCAGACCGCGCAGCCGCTGCAGTGACTCCAGGTAGTCACGCAGGTCGCCGTCTTCCTTGTCGAAGACGGTGGTGCCGCGGCCCAGCACGCTGTCGGCGGTCAGCACGGCATCGTCCAGAACGAAAGACAAAGAGTCGGCGGTGTGGCCTGGGGTGGCCAGCACGGTGATCTTCAACCCGGCCGCGTCGATCACCTCGCGGTCGGTCAGCGTAACGCCGTCGCCACGCAGGAACTTGGGATCTGCGGCGCGCACCGGTGCGCCAGTCAGCTCGACGAGCTTGTCGATCCCGTCGGTGTGGTCGCCGTGCCGATGGCTGATCAGCACCAGCGCAATCCGGCCCAGCGCGGCGATCCGGGGGATGTGTGCGTCGTCGTCCGGACCTGGATCCACGATGACCAACTCGTCGCTGCGCGGGCCGCGGAGGACCCAGGTGTTGGTCCCCTCCAGCGTCATCAGTCCCGGGTTATCGGCCAACAGCACCGACGCGCTGTCGGTGACGGCACGCAGCCTGCCGTATGCGGGGTGCGTGAGCGACTCAGCAGGCACGGCTGACGCGGACATAAGGCCTTAGCTGACCTCCACGATCAACTCGATTTCCACCGGTGCGTCCAGTGGCAACTCGGCCACGCCCACCGCCGAGCGTGCATGCGCACCCCGATCGCCGAACACCTCCGCAAGCAGGTCGGAGGCGCCGTTGACCACGCTTGGCTGGCCATTGAACCCCGGAGCCGACGCGACGAATCCGACGACCTTGACCACCTGCGTGACCGCGTCAACACCGACCAGCGCATCTACAGCGGCCAATGCGTTGAGCACGCATATTCGCGCCATCGCTTTGCCCTCTTCGGGAGTGATATTCGCGCCGACCTTGCCGGTACGGGCCAGCTTTCCGGAGTCGAACGGCAGTTGGCCGGCCGTGTAGACCAGGTTGCCACTGCGCACCGCCGGGACATAGGCCGCCAGCGGTGTCGCCACCTGCGGCAGCGCGACACCAAGTTGCCCGAGACGGGCCTGCCAGGAAGCTCCGGAAGTCATCGGGCCGCTACTTCGGGCGCTTTAGATACGCGACATGCTGCTCGCCAGTGGGCCCGGGCAGCACCGCTACCAGCTCCCAGCCGTCGGCGCCCCACTGGTCGAGGATCTGTTTGGTTGCGTGCGTGAGCAGCGGAACCGTGGCGTACTCCCACGCGGTCGGTTGGGTCATGACGCGAGCTTATCGGTCGATCATGTCCAGCTCCGGCCAGCCCGGTAGCCGGGCAGAGCCAGCTCGGCCCTTGGGGCCCTCCCGGCGGGTCGGGCTAGCATGCGATGGTGGCAAACACATCTGGCGGCAGTCATTCCTTAGGGTGGCCGGCGCGCTTGTCGAAGGTCCGCTTGCACTTTGTGACCGGCAAAGGCGGCACCGGAAAGTCGACGATCGCGGCTGCGCTGGCCCTCACTCTGGCCGCGGGCGGCCGCAAAGTTTTGCTCGTTGAAGTCGAAGGGCGCCAGGGGATCGCGCAACTCTTCGATGTTCCGCCGCTGCCCTACCAGGAGCTCAAGATCGCCACTGCAGAACGCGGCGGCCAGGTCAACGCCCTGGCGATCGACATCGAGGCCGCGTTTCTGGAATACCTCGACATGTTTTACAACCTGGGCATCGCTGGCCGGGCGATGCGCCGGATTGGTGCGATCGAGTTCGCGACGACGATCGCACCCGGCCTGCGCGACGTGTTGCTCACCGGCAAGATTAAGGAGTCGGTGATACGCGTCGACAAGAACCGGCTGCCGATCTATGACGCGATCGTCGTCGACGCGCCGCCGACTGGGCGCATCGCGCGTTTCCTGGACGTCACCAAGGCCGTATCCGATCTGGCCAAGGGCGGTCCGGTGCATTCGCAAGCCGAAGGTGTGGTCAAGTTGCTGCACTCCGATCAGACCGCGATTCACCTAGTTACCCTGCTGGAAGCGCTGCCGGTGCAGGAAACCTTGGAAGCCATCGAGGAGCTGGCGGGAATGGAATTGCCGATCGGCAGTGTGATCGTCAACCGCAACATTCCGGCGTACCTCGAGCCCGCCGCGTTGGCCAAGGCGGCTGAGGGAGACGTCGACGCGGACTCGGTGCGGGCCGGTTTGGCGACGGCCGGGATCACCCTTGCCGACGACGATTTCGCCGGTCTGCTGACCGAGACGATCGAGCATGCCACCCGGATCGCCGCGCGCGCGGACAACGCTCAGCAGCTGGATGCGTTGCACGTACCGCGGCTGGAACTACCGACCATCTCCGACGGCGTCGACCTCGGCAGCCTCTACGAACTCTCGGAATCACTCGCGCAGCAGGGGGTTCGATGACCACCACGCCAAAAACCCTCGACATGGCCAAAATTCTGGCCGACACCTCCAACCGGGTAGTGGTGTGCTGCGGCGCAGGCGGTGTCGGCAAGACCACCACCGCGGCTGCGATGGCGTTGCGTGCCGCCGAATACGGGCGCACAGTGGTCGTTTTGACGATCGACCCGGCCAAGCGTTTAGCGCAAGCGTTGGGGGTCAACGACCTTGGCAATACTCCGCAACGCGTGCCGTTAGCGCCGGAAGTCCCCGGCCAGCTACACGCGATGATGCTCGACATGCGGCGCACCTTCGACGAAATGGTGGTCCAATACTCCGGATCCGAACGGGCACAGGCGATTCTGGACAACCAGTTCTACCAGACCGTCGCTACTTCTCTTGCCGGCACGCAAGAGTACATGGCTATGGAGAAGCTGGGTCAGCTGTTGGCTCAGGACCGTTGGGACCTGGTGGTGGTGGACACACCTCCGTCGCGCAACGCGCTGGACTTCCTGGACGCGCCAAAACGATTGGGCAGCTTCATGGATAGCCGCCTGTGGCGGCTGCTACTGGCACCTGGCCGGGGCATCGGGCGATTGGTCACCGGTGCAATGGGATTGGCCATGAAGGCCATGTCGACGGTGCTCGGTTCCCAGATGCTGGGCGATGCTGCCGCGTTCGTGCAATCGCTGGACGCCACCTTCGGCGGCTTCCGCGAGAAGGCCGATCGCACCTACGCACTGCTGAAGCGGCGCGGTACCCAGTTCGTCGTGGTGTCAGCGGCCGAGCCCGACGCGCTGCGCGAGGCGTCCTTCTTCGTCGACCGGCTGTCTCAGGAAGGGATGCCGCTCGCCGGGCTCGTCTTGAACCGCACGCATCCGACATTGTGTTCGTTGCCGGTCGAGCGGGCGATCGACGCCACCGAGACGTTGGAGACCGACGGCTCCGATTCGAGCGCCGCCTCGCTGACCGCTGCGGTGCTGCGGATCCACGCCGACCGCGGCCAAACCGCCAAGCGGGAGATCCGGCTGCTGTCCCGATTCACTGGTGCCAATCCGCACGTGCCGGTCGTCGGGGTTCCGTCGCTGCCATTCGACGTTTCTGACCTCGAGGCGCTGCGGGCCCTCGCCGACCAGATCACTTCGGTCGGCGACGATGCGGGCCGGGCAACGGCCCGCTGAGGAGCCGGCCCATCGAGCCCGGTCGGCGACGATGCGGGCCGGGCAACGGCCCGCTGAGGAGCCGGCCCATCGAGCCCGGTCGGCGACGATGCGGGCCGGGCCACGACCCGTTAACTAGAAATCCCGCTCTCGCGCTGAGGCCAGATGCTTTCGCGCACAAGCAAATTAGATCGTCGGACGACCACGCTGTAACAGAAATGCAATGGGGAGCGCCAAAAGCGGCGAGTCGAGGCCCCTAGTGGCCAGATGGACGACGATCTAGCAAACGCTGCGGCTCCGCCGCTTGTCGAAGAAGTCGGCCCACGACACCACCTCTGGGTGTTGCTTGAGCAAAGCCCTGCGCTGCCGCTCGGTCATGCCACCCCACACGCCGAACTCGACCTTATTGTCCAGCGCGTCTGCGCCGCATTCCTCCATGACCGGGCAGTGACGGCAAATCACAGCGGCCTTACGTTGGGCGGCCCCCCGAACGAACAATTCGTCGGGATCCGTTGTCCGGCACAACGCCTTGGAAACCCAGGCAATTCGTTCTTCCGCCTCAACGGCACGAAGCGTTGTGGTCGCGGCCGACAAGTTTGTCCTGCGCGCTCCAGGGCGTGTAACTGACACGAGCCTTTCCCTTCCTTCCGGCCGCCAATTGCGGCCGCCCCTCCCGGGTGCAGACCCTGCTGCGATCTACGCCACACTGTGCACCGCGGTGTTACCTACATCTCACCGTGTGTCTAAGTTAGGTGGTCAGGGGTCAATTGCGCAACAGTCTGATAACGGTTTTTTTGGGACGAGCGTGCCGTCTGGCGTTTAGGAGGGGTTCATGCGACAGTCGCCAATCCGGACCGGATTTTGAACAGTCGCACTTGTGAAAAAGCGTACCTGCTGCCACTAACCCCCGCGGCACCGCCTCCGCTAAGTACGCAGGCCGATTGGTAGACATTTGGTAGGCCTCTCGTAGGCTCTCGGTAGACCTTCGGTATGACTCTCGTAGGCCTCTGGCAGGCCGCTCGTAAGGCCTCTAGAAGGCCTCTAGAAGGCCTCTAAAAGGCGTTTGTAAGCCTGAGGACATGGCGCCGTCACCGCGGGTGGCTACTGTAGACCCATGTCCGATCGTCCCCCGGCCGCGCTGACGCTGCTGAAGCTTGCGGGCTGCTGCCTGCTGGCCGGCGTGGTCGCCACAGCGCTGATGTTTCCGGTGGCCGGCGGACTGGGCCTGATGTCCAATCGCGCCTCTGAGGTGGTCGCCAACGGCTCGGCCCAGCTTGTCGAGGGGGCGGTGCCCGCGGTGTCGACGATGCTCGACTCGAAAGGCAACACCATCGCGTGGCTGTACTCGCAACGCCGGTTCGAGGTGTCCACCGACAAAATCGCCAACACCATGAAGCTGGCGATCGTTTCCATCGAGGACAAGCGGTTCGCCGAACACAATGGCGTGGACTGGAAAGGCACGCTTACCGGGCTGGCCGGCTATGCCTCCGGCGACCTGGAAACTCGTGGTGGTTCGACGATCGAGCAGCAGTACATCAAGAACTACCAACTGCTGGTCACCGCACAGACGGATGCGGAAAAGCGCGCCGCCGTCGAGACCACGCCGGCCCGCAAGCTGCGGGAGATCCGGATGGCGCTGACGCTGGACAAGACCTTCACCAAGCCGGAGATCCTGACCAAGTACCTGAACCTGGTGTCGTTCGGCAACAACTCGTTCGGTGTGCAGGACGCGGCGCAGACCTACTTCGGTATCAACGCATCAGACTTGAACTGGCAGCAGGCGGCGCTGCTGGCGGGCATGGTCCAGTCGACCAGCACACTCAATCCATACGTCAACCCGGAAGGGGCCCTGGCCCGGCGGAACCTGGTTCTGGACACCATGATCGAGAACCTGCCCGCGGAGGCCGACGCACTGCGCGCCGCGAAGGCCCAACCGCTGGGCATTCTGCCGCAGCCCAAGGAACTGCCCCGCGGCTGCATTGCGGCCCGCGACCGCGCGTTCTTCTGCGACTACGTCCAGGAGTATTTGTCTCGCGCCGGAATCAGCAAGGAGCAGCTGGCCAGGGGCGGCTACAAGATCATGACCACGCTTGACCCGGAGGTGCAGACCCCGGTCAAAGCGGCTATCGACAAGTTCGCCAGCCCGACCTTGCCGGGCATATCCAGCGTGATGAGCGTGATCAAGCCTGGTAAGGATTCCCACCACGTCCTGGCGATGGCCAGCAACCGCACCTACGGCCTGGACATCGACGCTGGCGAAACGATGCGACCGCAGCCGTTCTCCCTGGTCGGCGACGGCGCCGGGTCCGTCTTCAAGATCTTCACCACCGCCGCAGCGCTCGACATGGGTATGGGCATCAACGCCACGCTCGACGTGCCGGGCCGATTCCAGGCCAAAGGCATGGGCAGCGGCGGTGCCAAGGGATGCCCCAAGGACACCTGGTGTGTGATCAACGCCGGCAACTACCGCGGGTCGATGAATGTCACGGACGCGCTGGCCACCTCACCCAACACCGCGTTCGCCAAGCTGATCCAGCAGGTAGGGGTGACGCGGACGGTGGACATGGCCATCAAGCTCGGCATGCGGTCCTACGCCAACCCCGGCACCGCCCGCGACTACAACCCCGATAGCAACGAGAGCCTGGCCGACTTCGTCAAACGGCAGAACATCGGTTCGTTCACGCTCGGCCCGATTGAACTCAACGCGCTGGAGCTGTCGAATGTCGCGGCGACCCTGGCGTCCGGGGGCGTGTGGTGCCCACCCAACCCGATCGACAAGTTGATCGATCGCAACGGCAATCAGGTCGCGGTGACCACTGAGACCTGCGATCAAGTCGTGCCCGAGGGATTGGCCAACACGCTGGCCAACGCGATGAGCAAAGACGCGACGGGTTCGGGCACCGCCGCGGGTTCGGCCGGCGCGGCCGGGTGGGACCTGCCGATGTCGGGCAAGACCGGCACCACCGAAGCGCACCGGTCCTCCGGCTTCGTGGGCTTCACCAGCCACTACGCGGCGGCCAACTACATCTACGACGACTCGACCTCACCGACGGATCTGTGTTCGGCCCCCCTGCGCCATTGCGCCGAAGGCGACTTGTACGGCGGCAACGAGCCGGCCCGCACGTGGTTCACCGCAATGAAACCGATCGCCACCATGTTCGGCGAAGTGAAGCTACCGCCGACCGATCCCCGCTACGTCGAGGGCTCACCGGGTTCCCGTGTGCCCAGCGTCGCCGGACTCGAGGTCGAGCTGGCGCGCCAGCGCCTCAAGGAAGCGGGTTTTCAGGTAGCCAACGAAACGGCATCGATCAACAGCTCCGCAAAGTACGGCGAGGTCGTCGGGACGTCGCCCAGTGGCCAGACGATTCCAGGCTCGATCATCACAATCCAAATCAGCAACGGCATCCCGCCCGCGCCGCCTCCACCGCCGGAGGGCGGACCGACTCCGATCGGATCCCAGGTAGTGGAGATTCCGGGGCTGCCGCCGATCACCATCCCGCTACTGGCTCCGCCGCCGCCTGCCGCGCCGCCGCCGCCATAGCACTTCGCACAAAAGCCCTTTTAACGGCCGTTGTGTCGCAAGACATGCGTTTCTAGTCGGCGACCGGCAGTAGGCTGCCTACATGCCTGTTTTGCCCGTGCTGTTACGCACCGGTGCCGTCGCGCTCGGCTCGACCGTCGCCGGGATCGGATATGCCTCGATTGTCGAGCGCAACGCGTTCGTCCTGCGTGAGTTGACCATGCCCGTGCTGTCGCCAGGCTCGACCCCGCTGCGGGTGCTGCATATCAGTGATCTGCACATGCTGCCCAACCAGCGCCGCAAACAGGCCTGGTTGCGCGAGCTGGCCGCCTGGGAGCCCGATCTGGTGGTCAACACCGGCGACAACCTGGCCCACCCCAAGGCGGTGCCCGCGGTTGTCCAGACGCTGGGCGACCTGCTGTCGCGGCCGGGCGTGTTCGTCTTCGGCAGCAACGACTACTTCGGGCCGCGGCTGAAGAATCCGCTGAACTACCTGACCAACCCCGGCCACCGGGTCCGCGGTGAGCCGCTGCCCTGGCAGGACCTGCGGGCGGCTTTCACTGAGCGCGGCTGGCTCGACCTGACCCACACTCGTCGCGAGTTCGAGGTGGCCGGCCTGCACATCGCCGCGGCGGGCGTGGACGACCCGCATATCGACCGGGACCGCTACGACGCGATCGCGGGTCCGGCGAGCCCGGCCGCAAGCCTGCGACTGGGGCTGACGCACTCACCGGAACCTCGGGTGCTGGACCGCTTCGCCGCAGACGGCTACCAACTGGTGATGGCCGGCCACACCCATGGCGGCCAGCTGTGCCTGCCCTTCTACGGGGCTCTGGTGACCAATTGCGGCCTAGACCGATCGCGGGCCAAGGGGCCGTCGCAATGGGGTGAGAACATGCTGCTGCATGTGTCGGCTGGAATAGGCACCTCGCCGTTTGCGCCGGTGCGATTCTGCTGCCGGCCGGAGGCAACCTTGCTGACGTTGATCGCTACCCCGATGGGCGACCGGGATTCCGACAGCTACCTGAGCCGCTCGCAGCCAACAGCATCGGTGCGTTGACCGATCGGACCCAGATCGCGGTGCGCAGCCTGCCGCGGAACTGGACCGACAACGCGATCCGGCTGATCGAGGCCGACGCCCGTCGCAGCGCCGACACGCACCTACTGCGGTATCCGCTGCCGTCGGCCTGGTCGGCCGACCAGCTCGGTGTTCACGTCGAGCTCTACCTCAAAGACGAGACAACGCATATCACCGGCAGCCTCAAACACCGATTGGCGCGCTCGTTGTTCCTCTACGCGCTGTGCAACGGCTGGATCGGCGAGGGCACGACAGTGGTCGAGGCGTCGTCTGGTTCCACCGCGGTGTCCGAGGCCTATTTCGCCGCGCTGCTGGGTCTGCCGTTTGTCGCCGTGATGCCCGCGGCCACCAGTACCGCCAAGGTCGCGCTGATCGAAGCACAAGGTGGCCGTTGCCATTTCGTGCAGAACTCGGGCGAGGTCTACGCCGAAGCGGCCCGGGTCGCCAAGGACACCGGCGGACACTACCTGGACCAGTTCACCAACGCCGAGCGCGCCACCGACTGGCGCGGCAACAACAACATCGCCGAGTCGATCTACGCGCAAATGCGCGACGAGACGCATCCCATCCCGGACTGGATCGTGGTGGGCGCGGGCACCGGCGGAACCAGCGCGACGATCGGCCGCTACATCCGTTACCGGCGCCACGCCACCCGGTTGTGCGTCGTAGACCCGGAGAACTCCGCGTTCTTCCCCGCGTACGCGCAAGAGCGGTACGACATCGTGATGCCCGCGTCGTCGCGAATCGAGGGCATCGGCCGGCCGCGGGTCGAGCCGTCGTTTCTGCCTGACGTGGTCGATCGCATGGTCGCGGTGCCGGACGCGGCGTCGATCGCCGCCGCTCGTCACGTCAGCGCCGTCCTGGGCCGCCGTGTGGGTCCGTCGACGGGAACCAATCTGTGGGGAGCGTTCGGCCTGCTCGCCGAGATGGTCGCCGAAGGACGTAGTGGCTCAGTGGTCACCTTGCTCGCCGACAGCGGCGACCGCTACACCGACACCTATTTCAGCGACGAGTGGGTGACCGCGCAGGGACTCGACCCGAGCGGCTACGCCGAGGTGCTGGTGGAATTTGAGCGTTCCTGCCGCTGGACTTGAATGCCGCGTCCTGCGGTTTGGTCAGTCGACGGGCGGGTGCGATAGGCTGTCGTGGCTTCAAGCGGGGTGTGGCGCAGCTTGGTAGCGCGCTTCGTTCGGGACGAAGAGGCCGTGGGTTCGAATCCCGCCACCCCGACACATTTCCGTCCGCAGCACGCACCGCCAACACCGCAGCGTCCAAAGCGTCCGCAACAGCCTCAAGGTCGTCAGGAAACAAGTCCGCATTGGTATCCCAAAAGCAGCGCCGCTGACATGGGTCCCAACATCGTCTGGACGGCGTTAACACGCTTGCCCAGCGGATGTACGTGAGCGACGAATCGGCACCGACTATTGCGGCGGCGCTTTGCGTTAGCCGTGCGACCGTGTATCGCGCGCTAGCCGAAATTTGGGTTTAGTTGCCAGCTCTGGCGCTACTATTTCGCTCGTGAGCCGTACTCATGCGACCCGCCGCGAGTTTGCCGGTCGCATCATCGGTGAAACGGCTCGCACTGTTGGCCGGCGTCGACACGCTGGTACCGTTCCGCGAACTCCGAGTGACATCAGTCCGGTCTGGCTGTCGGAGCTAGTCGGAAGCAAAGTCGACCATGTCGCCGTCTGCGACGAGGACCACGGCACAGCGACCAGAGCGCGGCTTACGATCACCGGTGATGACCTGCCAGCAACCGTTTTCGTCAAGACCACCCCGGCGCAACCGATTGAGCGAATCTTCAACAACGTGTACGGGCTCGGCGAGACCGAAGCCATCTTTTACCGGACGGTAGCGACCGAGATCGCCGACTGCACGCCGACTGTGTATGGCGCTCGTTGGGACGCTCACAGTGGTCGTTCGGTCGTGGTGCTCGAAGACCTCGCCGCACGGGGAACCCGTTTTGCTGACGCTGGCGTCCCATGCACAGCAGACGAGGCCGCGATAATGGCCCGCGCGCTCGGCGGCGTCCACCGAAAGTTTTGGCAATCGACTAGATTTGCAACCGACCTACAGCGACTGTCTTCGGTCGGTAGCCCCTCGCAATGGTTCGGCGTGTATTCAAGCGCATTGATGGTCAGAGTGCCGCGCCGCTATGACGACGTGGTGGATGCGGACTTTCGTCGAGATGCCCTCATCCTTGCATCGCCGCCGATACGAGGTGGCCGCACTGTGGCATTCCCTGCCGCAGTCGTTGCTACACGGCGATACCCATCGCGGCAACGTAGGGTTTCAGGGCGACGACGTAACGCTATTCGATTGGCAGATGGCCCAACAGGGTCCAGCCCTCAAAGACCTCGCCTACTTCGCCGCCAGCTCGCTAGAACCAGATGTGCGTCGGTCTATCGAACGTGACCTCGTGCATGACTATGTCGAGACAGTGCGCCGCGGTGGCGGACCCGAAATTACTGAATCCGCGGCATGGAATCATTTCCGCCTTCTGGTTGTCACCGCCTACCTTGCGACGGCGGTAACGGTCGTTTTCGCCGGCCGGCTTCAAAGTGACACCGCCATGCGACAAGTGCTGGAACGTACTGTCACCGCCGTTCGCGACCACGACGCTTTCGCCAGACTGCAGCATCAACTCGCCTAAATAGCAAGCCAGGCTTTACTCAGACGTGGTCACATTGCAGCACAACCGCACGGGGGACAGCGCCCCAGAGGTTGAGGGGCGCCCCCACTCCAGGAACACCCCCCACCGATACGCGCAGCTAGAACCAGACCCTGCGGCCTCCGACAGGGCGCCCGACGGCTCCCAGGATCCACAAGATCACACCGACGAGCACGAGGATGCCGCCGATCGTATACAGAATCCCAAGGCCGGTGAAATATCCGACCACCAGGAGAACAATCCCGAGAATGATCACGTCGCGCCCCTTCTGTTGAACGCTGTCTAATTAGCTGGTTCAGCTGGTATACCCGTTCCGGGTACTTCCAATCGGTTTGCCGGATGGCGGTTTTCAGCCCTGCCGACATGCACTGGTTCAGCGCGAGCAGTGTGTGGCGCCGACGAAGGGGCCGACCTGGCGCGGTCGGCCGTGTGATCAACAGAAGTGTCGCGACACGGTCTCAGATGGATACCTTTTGTCGGATCACTAGTCACAAGAGCCCCGCAGATCTCTATCGTCACATGTGTAACGGCGGGCGTCAATGCGGCGTCTAACCCCTGAAAGGTGTGACATTGTCGGCGTTTCCGCGATTCGTGTCGGTATCGATGGCGTCGGCCGCAGCTATTGGGCTCATCGTCGGGATCGGCGTCGCGCCACCCGCGTTCGCCACGCCTTGCGAAGCGGCCGAGGCGAACATCGAGCCCCCCGCCACCGCCGCGCCGGTGGAGGCACCCGCGCCAGTGGTCCGGCCACCGACTGGTCGCCGGCCTTCCAATACGAATGACCATGCGCCGCTGCCCAAACTCGGTCCGCTGATCTCCTCTTTGCTCAAGCCGGGTACTACTCGATACTCCGCGCCATTGCAGAATCAAGCAGGGGTCGTACCGCGAGCGGAGGGAACCCAACCCGGCCCCAATCCGCCCCAACCAGGCGTCCAACCGCCCCCAAACGCCACCCAGTTGCGTCCGAACGCCGCACCGCAACCGGCACCCCAGCCGGCCCCTCAACCCGCACCGCAACCGGCAGCCGAGCCGCCGGCCTCGATCGCGGGAGCTCCGACATCACTCGTCGACTGGATAACGGGACCCAACGGCCCCAACAAAACGCTCGAACGTTTCGGCATCTCCGGAACTGACCTCGGAATCCCGTGGGACAACGGCGATCCTGCCAACCGCCAGGTTCTGATGGCCTTCGGCGACACCTTCGGCTATTGCCGCGTGCACGGCCAGCAATGGCGATACAACGTGCTGTTCCGCAGTTCGGACCACGATCTGGCGCAGGGAATCCACGTGGCACCCGGCTCGGCCACCGACAAGTATGCCGGCTCACCGTCATATCCATCTGGTCTCTCCAGACAGGTCATCAAGACCATGAAGAAGGCGCCACACGAGACCGGACTCATTCCCACCGCTGGGATCTCCCTCGGCAGAACGCAACTCATGAACTTCATGTCCATCAGGGAATGGGGTCGCGACGGCGAATGGTCGACGAACTTCTCGGCACTCGCGATGTCGCGCGACAACGGCCAGAACTGGGGGATCTACCCTGGGAGCATTCGCTCGTCTTCGCCGGAGAATGTTCCGGGATCCAAGTTCGTGCCGGGCAATGAGAATTTTCAGATGGGCGCGTTCATGAAGGGCACCGACGGCTACCTGTATTCGTTCGGAACTCCTTCCGGGCGCGGTGGTTCGGCGTATCTGTCGCGGGTTCCCCCGAACGCGGCGCCCGATCTCTCGAAGTACCAATACTGGAACGGCGACGGAGAGGGACGCTGGGTACCGGCCAATCCGGGGGCGGCCACGCCGGTCATCCCGGGCCCGGTGGCCGAAATGTCAGGCCAATACAACAGTTACCTCAAGCAGTACCTGGTGCTGTACACCAACGGCGCGAACGATGTGGTGGCAAGGACGGCGCCGGCTCCCCAAGGGCCATGGAGCCCAGAGCAATTGCTCGTGTCATCGTTCCAGATGCCCGGCGGCATCTATGCACCGATGATCCATCCGTGGTCGTCCGGTAAAGACCTCTACTTCAACCTGTCGCTGTGGTCGGCATACGACGTCATGTTGATGCACACCGTGCTCCCCTAGCCTGCGCCCACTTGCGTGAGCAGACGCTCATACGAGCCGGAAGCGCACTCTGGCGCCGTGGCGCGGCGCAAGCATGATGGACCGTCGTACGATCCGCTCCGGCGTCTCGCCGACAGCAGTGAACTCGCCCTCGCGCAGCAGCACGTGCAGCACGGTCACCAACTCGCGCATCGAAAAGCTCGCCCCTAGACAACGTTTGACGCCGCCTCCGAACGGAACCCAGGCGTAGGTCTGCGGGCGGACGCCGAGGAATCGTTCGGGACGGAACTCGTGTGGACACTCGTATGTGTCGGGGTTTCGGTTGATAGCGATGATGTGGACCACAATTCGCGTGCCGGGATCGACGCAATAGCCGCCGATGCGGAACGGTTTCGCGACCACACGTGCGGTGAAAGGCGCCGGTGGCCGCACCCGCAAAGCCTCATGGATCACCGCGGTCGTGAAATCCTCCGCACCGCTGAAAGCTTCCGACCTCACGCGTGACAGCGCGTCGGGATGGTGCAGTAGCAGATCCATGACCCACGCCAGCGTCGTCGCCGTGGTTTCATGCCCGGCAAGCATCAGGGTGATCAGGTCGTCGCGAATCTCGCTGTCCGACAACCCTTCGCCGTCTTCGCCACGTGCGCACATGAGCAACGCCAGAATGTCGAGTTGCTCATCCAGGCTCGGATCATTTCGCCGTCGGGCGATGAGCGGCATGACGACGTCGTCAATCTCCCCATTTGCCTTGGCGCGCTGCGGCCATACCCGCAAGGTGCCGAAGTGACGCAGCGCGTACCGAACGGTCAACTGTTCAGAGACACCAAGATTCAGCAGACGTTCGAAGGGCCGGCCGAGGCGTCGCACCTCGTCGGGATCGTCGACGCCGAAGATGACCTTGACGATCACGTCCAGCATCAGCGACCGCGCAGCTTCCAGCATCTCGAACGGACGGTCGACCGGCCAGCTGCGCATCGCCGCGCGGGTGGAATCCTCCATGATCGGCACGTAACCGTTCAGCGCTGCTCCGTGCAAAGGCGGCGTCAAGAGTTTGCGCCGCCGAAGATGTTCCGGTTCTTCCTGCACGAACATCGATCCGGAGCCATAGATCGCCGCCGCGGGTCCTACTCCTTCGCCCCCGAGCAAAACGTCGGTCGGAGCGGTGAAGACCTCCTTGACCAGCCCCGGGTCCGACACGATCGCAACGTCACCCAGGCTCAGGATGGGCATCGTCATTATCGGCCCATACCGACGGATCAACCGGAGCATCCGGCGCTCGCCACCGACCAGGTACGCAACCGCGTACGCCGCCGCGAAGGCCGCATGGAACATGCGGGGAGCGGGTAAGCCGGGCGGACGTGGCAGGGCATCCGGTGCGTTCGTCGGGCGAAGTGCGGATGGTGCCACGCTAACGACACAACACGGCGTCTCTGGTGAGGTCAAGCAGCCACGGCACGCGCTCTGAACTTCGCCGGATGGCCTTACTTGTAGATCGACGCGACCCACGACTGGGTGCAGAACCGCTGCGCTGCGGTAGCGGGGTCAATCCCGGCAGCCTGCAACGCGGCAGTCCTGGCGGCGCGGGCCCCCGCTGGATAGTCCTCATTGTTGAGCCCGCACAAGACGTTGCCGTTGCGCACCCAGTCATGCTTTGAGTAGGGGTCTGGTCGCATATCGGCCGCCTGCATGTCAAGCAGGGCAACGTCGACCAGCTTGTCGTCGACCCAGCGATATAGCTCCACGGTTCCCGATGCGGCGCTGGAGTGCGCGTAATTGCCGAAGAATCCCTCAGGGGTTTGGTAGAAGCGCCGAAACCCGAACAGCGTGCCGGCGCGGACGAATCGTGGAGACTGGCCCGTCAACCGCCACACCGCCATAGGTTCACCACCGGTGCCGCCACGCCCGATGATCACCAGCAACTCGGGCGTGCCGCTGTTGTCGACGTCTTGCAGCAGGGGCGCCTCGCCGGTTTCCCCGATCTCGTCGGTCGGCTCGCGGAAATCTTGAGCAACGGCACCTGCGTTTCGCAGGGTGAACGACCACGCGGGGTTACCGGACACATCGAGGGTCAGGTTGGTGTCGATCTGCAGCACGCACCGTATGTGCTGGTCTTGCAGACTGGGCGTGCTGTCGATGGAGACGCGCTGGCATGGCGGCGATACCTGTTGTGGCGCAGCCACACTGGTCGAAGTAGGTCCGGCGGTACGCGCCTGGCCGCCCGATCTGCAGCCGCCTGACACGGTCACAGCGGCGACGCTGATCGCGATCGCTGCGGCGCGCAAGCCGATTCGTCCGACCCCCATCTGCGGAAGATTAGCGGAGCTCGTGCGGCAATGCCGTAGTAGTCGCCGGCGCATTAAATACCGCCGCCCCTGCAGATTTCAGTTATGCGCAGCGCTGCGGCTCGGCCTCGCACAATGGCGTCACCCCGCGGAACCGATACCGGTGTGCCGCTACCCAGCGATAGATGGCGTCCTGCGCGGCGCCCACTCCGGGGAGTCGATAGATCCACAGCGGCAGCGTGGTCCCGAGCGCCGCAGAAAGCGCCGCATTCATTGCCTTTGCGCCGGCGAAGACCGTGCCTGACGCATCGAGCCACCATGCCGACTCCGGCGACCCCTCAGCAGAGAAACCGAGCCGTTCAGCCATGCCCGGCGCCTGGAACGGTTCGATTCGCAGACCACCCGTCCGATTCAACTTGGCCAATCGATTGCATACCCGGGTGCACATTCCACACCGGCCGTCGAACACCAAGACACCGTCCATAGCTCCAGTCTGCCTTACTGCGGCAGCCGGCAAGTGCCGACGGTGTTCACGCGCAGTCGGCGCAGATCTGGCGCCCACCCGCGGTGCTGCGCAACCGGCTGCGGTGCTGCACAAGGAAGCAGCTCGAGCACGTGACTCGTCGTTCCGCACCGGAATCACGGCCACGGTCAGCTCTTCACCGGACAGATCCGCGCCAGGCAGCTCGAACAGCGGCACATCGCTCAGGTCGTCGTCGACGACCGTCGGGGACGACCTGGGCAGAACAGGTGCCAACTCCCGTAAAACGGACCGGTCCGCAAACTCGACGTCAGACACACGGCGTGCGTCGTAATCGCTTGCGGTCTTCATAGGTGTTCCTTCCTCGCTGAGGGAGGGTCAACCGACCTGCCTGTAGTCGACCCGTGGCACAGGCGATACCCCGTAGAAGCGCTGGCCACACCTATAAATTCCACTAAATTCAACACGTGTTGGAGCGCCAACGGCCGATGACGACAACTGACGACAACTCAGCCAATCCGCTGGCAAGACAGGTGCAAGCGGCGGGCCCCCCGGGGACTTAGCGCGCCGGCAATCGGATCCGATATCCACCGCTGGCTATCGGCGCACGCTCCTCGAAATGTGCCGCCTGCCAAGGCAATTGAGAGTCGACGATGCGGGGTTTGCTATGTAAGACAGCGCCCAGGCCGAACCAGGGCGCCACCACGGCCACCAGCAAAGTGACGCCGGCCAACAATAGGTACCCATTCGCCAGCGCGAACAGGCCGGCCACCAGACCAACCGTCCAGACAACAGCCGGCACCCGGACCGCCGCGCCGGATTTCCCCCCCAACATGGTCGGTAATCTACCCGATCACCCGAAAGTCCGACACCGGTGGAGCAGACTTCGCGGCTACCGGCCGCGGACGCGCAGCAACAACGGCACTACCAGCCAAAACGCGGTAAACAGGGCCAGCGCAAACGCTCCGGCGATAAAGCCTGCATAGCGCCCCGACACCGCCGCGAAAATGATGACCGTCATGCCGGTCAGCGCGAAACCAAGCAGCGTCAGGCCCGCGTAGGCGCACCGGTGCGCCGCCGAGACAAGCACTTGGAGGCGATGGCGCCGGAACAACAACCGGTGCATGGCGACCGGCGCGACCAACAACACCGTGGCAGCCACAGAGCAGCTCACCGTAGCCAGGTACACCAGCCGCATCTGTCCACCGAGCACGTCGAATCGTTGCTGGAACGGCAGCGTCAGGAGGAAGCCGGTGAGCAGCTGCACGCCGGTCTGCACCACTCGCAGCTCCTGCAGCAGGCTGTTCCAATTGCGATCCAGCCGTTGGCTTTCGGTTTCGCCGCGCTCGCGGGTATCCCAGCGCTGGTCGTCTTCTGGATGGTCGACATCCATGACCGCGGCCCGAATACCCAGGGCTAGCGGTGGAGCTTGCCGTCTCGCACGCCGGTCAGGGCGTCGTCCAGCGTCTGGTACAGGGGGAAGGTCTTGTCCAGACCGGTCAAGTGAATTGGCCTTCTGGTCGCAGGACCGCGTGCCACCACCCCGAACTCCGCGGACTCACCGAGTTTCTCGTAGGTCGCCGCCAGGATTTTCAGCCCCACCGAGCCGAGGAATTCCACCGCCGAAAGGTCGATAACCAGCGCGGCCGGACCGTCAGCGACCACCCCGCCAATGGCTTGTTCCAAGGCGGGGGCGGTGACCAAATCGATTTCACCGCTGACGCTGACCACGGACACCCCATCGTGGTCCGCAACCAAGGTGGTAATCGAATCAGGAGCTGACAATGGCGATCCTTTGTCCGGGTCTTGAGTCGTCTAAGTGTGGTGCAAGCCTAACCCGCATCGCGAACTGCGAGAAGAAAAAGACCTCAATACCTACGGCACGGCTGTTCAGGCTAGTCTCGCCATAGAACTTGCGCCCTGCGGAGCGCGACGCGCATTTGCGAGTTCACCGGGGGTGCACTGTGGGAGCGTATTCGGAGTGCACTGGGAGTGCATTCGGAGGCCTTAGGAGGGCCAGATGTCAGACTCGCCGATAGAGAACAACAACCCCGGCGGCGGCGCACAAACGGTCAGCATCTCCAGCGAGGGTCTGCTGCCTCAGCTGGTCCAGCACCTGCGGCGGAATCGAACGATTCTGCGCGAGGAATGGGCACGCAGAATCACCGAGGCCGAATTGCTCACCGCGATGACGCCAGAGGAACTCTTTTCGGAAGCGACCGCTGTCTACGACAACTACGTCGAGGTGCTGGAGACCGGGAGCGTCGAGGCCCTGCAGGCCTACGCGCGCGACCTTTCTGAACGCATCATCCCGCGGGGAGTCGAGACGGACGAGGTGCTCGGCATCGTCCTGCTGCTACGAGACGTGCTCGCCCGCTCGCTGTTCGAGAAGTACCAGACCGAGTTCGACATGCTTAACCGCGTGCTTGACGCCTACGAGCCGGCGGCCAACCGTATCGCCAATACCGTGGGTGTCAGCTTCGTGCAGGAGCGCGAGCGCATCATCCGGCAGCAGCAGGAGGCGATCCGCGAGCTGTCGACGCCGGTGCTGCAGGTGCGCGAGCAGCTGCTGATCCTGCCCATCATCGGCGTCCTCGACAGTCAGCGCGCTCGGCAGGTCACCGAACAGCTGCTGCGTGCCATTCGGGCCAACCGGGCAAAGGTTGTGGTTATCGACATCACCGGTGTGCCCACCATCGACTCCACGGTGGCAAACCACTTGGTGCAGACGGTCGACGCTTCTGGGTTGATGGGCGCGAACGTGATCATCACCGGCCTCTCGTCGGAAATCGCCCTGACGCTGGTGACCATCGGGTTGGACCTGTCCAAGATGAATGCCGTCGGCGACCTGCAGGGCGGTATCGAGGAAGCCGAACGCCTGCTGGGCTACGAAGTGTCGCGCACTGGCGAGGTAGCCGGGTAAGCGCAGCAACCACGAGCAACCACCTATGCCAGTACCAATCCTGAAGCAGGGCGCGTTCCTGATCGCGAGCGTGCAGGCCGCGCTAACTGACTCCGACACCGACCGGTTGCGACACGACCTCATGGAACGGGTCAGCCGGTTTCGCGCGCAGGGAATCATCGTCGACGTCACCGCCATTGACGTGATGGATTCGTTCGCGGCACGGTCGCTGCGAACGATTGCGCACATGACTCGGCTACGGGGTGCCGACACTGTGATCGTGGGTCTGCAGCCCGAGGTGGCTTTTGCGATGGTTCAGCTGGGACTGGCGTTCGACGACATGAACACCGCGCTCGACCTGGAAGAAGGCATAGCGCTGCTGAATCGCCAGTTGGGGCTCAGGAGATCCGGACAATCGACGATCGGGCGCGACGGTGGCGGGTGACCCGGAAGCTGTCGTCGTCGACATCAACAACCCCGACGACATCGTCGACGCCCGCAAAGCCGGACATGAGCTCGCCCTAGACCTGGGATTTTCGCTGACCGACGTCACCATGATCGCCACCGCGATCTCCGAAGTCGCGCGCAATATCACCAGCTACGCCGGTCGCGGCGCGGTCCGGGTCGGGGTGGACGACCGGGAAGGCCGCACGGCGCTGGTGGTACGCGCCGAGGACGACGGGCCCGGCATCGCCGACATCGACCGCGCCATGGAAGACGGCTACTCCACCGGACGCGGGCTCGGGCTCGGCTTGCCGGGCGCGCGCCGGTTGATGGATCGTTTGATCGTGGAATCCGCGCTCGGCCGGGGCACCATCATCGAGATGTGGAAGTGGGTTCCGGCGCGTGCGTGATCAAGGCCGGCTGGGGCCAATCGAGTGGGCGATGGCCGGGCGTCCCCGTCCCGGCGAGTATGTCTGCGGCGATCAATCGGTGGCGGTCGGTGTCGAGGGTGCCGCTCTCTTCGGTGTGCTTGATGGACTGGGTCACGGCCCATCTGCCGCGGAAGCGGCTACCGCCGGGGTGGACGCGCTCAAGGACGCTGGCGCGGAACGGCTCGAAGCCTTGGTCCAGCTTTGCCACCGCGTCATGTCCGGCACCAGAGGGGCGGCGATGACCCTGGCCCGCATCGATTTCGCGACTGGCAAACTGTGCTGGACCGGGGTGGGTAACGTCACTGCCAACCTGGTCGCCAAGGCCGCCAGCGGTATCCAGGTCCGTTCCTCTGCCCGACTGGCCGCCGGCATCGTCGGCTACCGGATACCGGATGTCACGCCCGCACAAGTGGTTCCGATACGCACCGGCGACCTGCTCCTGATCGCCAGTGACGGCATCGCCAAAGATCACCTGGACCACATCGACTTCGCCGCTACGGCCCCCGATATCGCCGGGCAAATCCTGGAGAAACACGCAAAGGAATCAGATGACGCGTTGGTGTTGGCAGCGCGTCACCGGGGCACGCCGTTATGAGCAAGATATGAACGCCGGCAATGATTTTCACGCACAGTACGTCGCCGCGCTGACGGCCTATCTGGACACCCGCGACGAGGACAGCTTGGCCGTCGGTCATGAACTCGGCCGATGGGCCTTACAAGAACAAATCAGCATGCTCGAGATAATCGAGAACCATTTCGCCGAAATCGACAAGCTCGCAACGAACCCCGACTTCGACAGACCCGCTGCGGTGGAATTTCTGTTGCAGACGCTGGCAGCGCTCGACGTGGTAACTCGCGGCTATCTGGACGGCACCCGGCGTTACGAGGAACAACGCGCCCGCGCAGAGGGACTGGCCGATCGCGACAAGTTCCGCACTGCCCTGGTGAATTCCTTGCAGGAGGGCTTCTTCGTCGCCGATCAGCAGGGCGCCGTGGTCGAGATGAACGCCGCCTTCGCGGAGATCGTCGGATTCTCTCCAGCGGGCATGCCCTACGACTGGCCCCACCCCTGGCTGGTGGACAAGAAGATGGCCGCGCAGCAAGTAGGCCGAGTGCTGCAGGGTGGCCGCACCGAATACGAGACACCGATTCGACGCCGGGACGGCAGTCTCGCGTGGGTAGCCGTGAGCATCAATTCGGTACGCGAGTCCGGCGCGGCGCAAGATGTCTTCGTCGGAACCATTCGCGACATCACCGCCCAACGGGCCTTTGCCGCAAGAGAAAGCGCGGTGCTGCGCCTGGCGACCACCGTGGCTGTGGCCAAGAGCCTGGCCGAGGTGCTGTCGATCACCCTGGAGGAATGCCGCACGGCGCTTGACGTGCAGCGCGTGGTCGCTGTCATCTGGCCGTCCGGTGAGGGCGAACCAACCGTCCAGGCCAGCGGCGAGCTGCCGGTATCCAGCTGGCACGACCTGGATCCGTTGCTGCGCCAGACATTCCAGGATGCCCGCCATCAGCTGCCACTGACGGTTACAACGGTCGAGGCGCCGGACGCTCCCGGCAAAGCGCGCGGACTGGTTGCGGTGCTGTCGGGCACCGCCGACGTCGCGCTATGGCTGGAGCTGCGGGCACCTCGCTGGGTGAGCGCCGAGGACCGACTGCTGCTCACCGTCCTGGTCGGTCACCTCAGTCTGGCGGTTCAGCACGTGCGCCAGTTCGAGATTGCCCGCACGACATCGCTGACGCTGCAGCGCACAATGTTGCCGTCCCTGCAGCCACCACCGGGTTTCGCCGTGCGCTATGAGCCCGCCGTCCCGCCGCTGGAGATCGGCGGCGACTGGTATGACGTGCTGCCGGTGGGCGATCACCGCATCGGCATCGTGGTCGGGGACTGCGTCGGCCGTGGTTTGCCGGCCGCGGCGATCATGGGCCAACTCCGTAGTTCGGCGCGCGCGCTGCTGCTGACCGGCGACCAACCGGCGGTGTTGCTCGAGCAACTCGACTCGGCGGCGTCGCTCATTCCGGATGCGTATTGCACAACGGTGTTTCTGGCAATCCTGGACATCGAATCTGGGATCTTGGAGTACAGCAACGCCGGACACATGCCCGCGCTGATCGCCGGAACCGGGCCGGGTTCCGGGTCGGGGTTGACCATGTTGACCAATGCCCGGTCAGTGCCGCTGGCGGTACGCCGAGAGGGACCGCGCCCGCAAGCCTCTCAGGTACTGCCGTCCGGCTCGACGCTGATGCTGTTCACCGACGGCCTGGTCGAGCGCAAACACGAGTCGATTGACGACGGGATCGGGCGCGCGGCAAACGTTTTGGCAGAAACGATGGAGTTGCCCCTCGATGACGTCGCAGACGCGGTGCTTCGTAGTCTGGCTCCGCCGGGGGGTTACGACGACGACGTTGCGATGGTGATCTACCGGCACCAGTCGGCACCACTTCGAATCGAAACCGATGCCACCGCGGATCAGCTGGCTACCATCCGCCACCGGCTGAGTGGTTGGCTGCGCGGCGCGGAGGTGCCCGACGAGCTGTCCGCCGACATCGTGCTCGTCGTCAACGAAGCCTGCACCAACACCGTTGAGCATGCGTACGGCGGACAAGGCGCCGGAACGATGCTGCTCGAGGTCGAATGCATGGACGGCGAAGTCCACGTGCGGGTCGCCGACACCGGTTCCTGGAAGGCACCAACCGCCGATCCCCACAACAGCGGTCGCGGCCTGGCGCTGATCAGGGCGATCAGCGACTCCGTCGACGTGGACAGCACCAAAGCCGGAACAACTGTCAACGTCAGCTTCCGGATTGGCGGCAGGGACCTGCGCGGGTGATCACTGAAAGACCAGCAGCACATGAGATTCCGTTTGCCGGAAGCGGGAGCGGGTACGTCACCGGGGTGACTGGCGTATCGATCACGGTTGGGCCAGCGTTGCCGGCCGCGCACGGACCGCTGTCGATGACCGTCCGTCGTGCCCTGACCGGGCCGTCGTCGCGCGACCAGCTCAATCGCATCGGCGCGTCGGTCCGTGATTCCGACCCGTATGGTCTGGACCTGCAACTGGCTCTTTACATGTGCTACGAGCTGCATTACCGGGGCTTCGCAGGCGTAGACCCCACGTGGGAGTGGAATCCGGCCCTGCTGCACCTGCGCGCCGAACTCGAGCGCGCCTTCCTGGCGGGCGTGCGCCGCGACGTCGGCCCCATCGAACCGGACGAAACCGCGACGGCCGAAATGGATGCGTTGTGCATCGAGCCCGTCGACGGCACCGGCCCGTCGTACTATCTGCGCGATGCCGGAAGCTGGCAGCAGATGCGCGAGTACTTCGTGCACAGATCGCTGTATCACCTCAAGGAAGGCGATCCGCACGCGTTCGTGATTCCGCGGCTGACGGGCCGCGCCAAGGCGGCCTTCGTGGCGATCGAATACGACGAGTACGGCGCCGGGCAGGGTCCGCGGCTGCATCAGCAACTGTTCGCCGATCTGTTAGCCGCGGCCGATCTGGATTCGAGCTATCTGGGCTATCTTGAGGCGGTCCCCGCCGAGTCGCTGGCGGTGGTGAACCTGATGTCGTTGTTCGGCCTACACCGGTGGCTGCGCGGGGCCGCAATCGGGCACTTCGCCGCCACCGAGATCACCTCGCCGCCGGGCTCCCGGCGGATGGTCCAGGCGCTGCAGCGAATGGAGGCGCCGTCAGCCTGTATCGCGTTCTACCAGGAACATGTCGAAGCGGACGCGGTGCACGAACAGGTGGTACGACAGGACGTGGTCGGCGATCTGGTCGCACGCGAACCGAAGCTGGACTGCGATGTCGTTTTCGGAATGCGCGCGCATGCTGTCGTGGAAAATCGCCTGGCGGACAACCTCATGGTGCGCTGGAAGCTGGGCCAGTCATCGCTGCGGCGGCCGCTGGGCTAGTCGCTGACCTTCTTTTCGGCGACCTTTTCGGCGACCCGGCAACGGCGGTGGCTGGTGTCGCACAGCGGATACTCTTTGCTGCGCGCGCACGTGCAGATCGCCACCATGAACCGATCGGATTCGACGACGCGCCCGTCGGGCATCTCGATCCGCACCGGACCGGATATCAGCACGGGCCCCTTGGGCACCACCCGGACCCGGGTCTCGGTCATGGCTTCTCGGCCCGGATCACGACCAGTTCCTCCTCCCGGCAGCCGCGCTGAAGCCGGCCGGTGTTCTCCAGCCATCTTGCCCGCGCGGACAATACCGGTCCGAACGGAATCCACTGGGATGCAATAACTTTGGCATCCAGTCCGGTCGAACGAAGGCAGTCCAGCGACTGTTGCACGCCGGCGAAGGCCGACTGCACCAGCAACAGCGATCCGCCATGACTCAACAGCCTGGTCGCCGATTGGCACAGCGGGTCCAGCACCAGCCGCCCGTCGGGACCGGCATTCCACGCCCACGACGGGCCCGCCGCCGGCGAGATCAAGTCGGTGTCGTCAACGAGCGGTGTCGGCACGTAGGGCGGATTGGAGACCACGACATCGAACGGAGCGCAGTCGAAAGCCCTCGTCCACGAACCTTGGCGGACATCGACTTCCACCCCGGCGTCTACCGCGTTGTCGCGCGAGCACCGTACGGCATGCGGACAGATGTCGAAGGCAGTGACGCTGGCACAGCCCATTTCGGCGGCAGCGATCGCGACGAAACCACTTCCGGTACACAGGTCGAGCACCCGCCGTCCCACAATGTTTTCGGTGCGCTTCAGGGTGTCCACCAAGAGCCGCGAATCGTACTGAGGCTGGTAGACCTTGACGGCAGGCAAAGCGGCATCCGCCACTTGGTAGGTGGTCGTCAACGTAGGCCTTTCAGTCGAATTGCCGGGTACAGACCGGTCAAGCCGTAGCGATCACGGCGTGACTGATTAATGCCCGCAAACCACTGATTTAAACGCCGGTCGCGGTTTTGGCTGCCCGCGCAGCTAACCCGTCGCCGCGTGTGCGAATTGCTTCACAATCGTCGAGCAGAATGTCGGAAGATCCGACGGCGAGCGACTGGTGATCAGATTGCCGTCGACAACAACTTCCTCATCGACCACATTGGCGCCCGCGTTGCGCAGGTCGGTGCGGATGCTGGGGTATGAGGTCAGCGTCCGTCCCGCCGCGACACCGGCTTCTACCAGGGTCCACGGGCCATGACAGATCGCGGCGACGGGCTTTCCGGACTCGACGAAATCGCGCACGAACGCGACGGCCGAATCGTCTAGACGCAGCTTGTCCGGATTCACCGTGCCGCCGGGCAGCACCAACCCGTCGAATTCGTCTGTCTTCGCCTCCGATACCGGGCGATCGACAGCGAATGCCCCGGCGGGCTCGAGATCGTGGTTGCGCGCCTGTATTTCACCGGGCTTCAGCGAAAGCACCTCGACCTGGGCTCCGGCTTGAGTCAGCACCGCGCGTGGCTGCTCGAGTTCTACTTTCTCCACCCCGTCGGCGGCCAGAATGGCTATTTTCCTGCCCTGCAGTTCGTTCGACATCGGTTCTCTCCTTCTTATGAGCCGCACTGCCCAACATGGGGTCAGTGCGCGGCGGCGCGCAGCGCCTCGAGCAATGGTTCGGCGGCTTCCTTGAGAAACAGGTCCTGCGTCTCACCGCCGATCTGGATAAGCGCGACATCGGTGAACCCGGCTGTCCAGTACGGCCGGACCGCCTCGACGATGGCATCCAGGTCCGGGCCGCACGGAATGCTTTCGGCGACGTCTTCGCGACGTACGAACTGGGTGGCGCCGTCGAAGCCGGCCGGTGTCGGTAAGTCGGCGTTGACTGCCCAGCCGCCGCCGAACCAGCGGAACTGGTCGTGCGCGCGCTCGATGGCGGCGTCGCGATCGGGGTCCCAGCACACCGGCACCTGCCCGATCACCCGTTCGCCGCCGGCCACATTGGCGGCCTGCCGGGCCGCGTGCCAGGTGTCGACAAGTTCTTCGTCGGGCTGTACGGCGATCAGGTGGTCGGCGAGTTTGGCGAATTTGTCGACGCCTTTCGAGCCGGCCATCGCCACTCCTATGCAGACCGGCACCTCGGGCAGATCCCAGAGCCGTGCCGAGTCCACCTGGAAGTAGTCGCCCCGCCAGTTCACCAGCCGCCCGCCGAATAGCTCGCGGATGATCTTGATCGCTTCCCGCAGCATGTCTTGCCGACGCTCGACGGTCGGCCAGCCCTTGCCGACGACGTGCTCGTTGAGGTTCTCTCCGCTGCCCAGCCCGAGGGTGAATCGTCCGTCGGAAAGGATCTGTACGGTCGCCGCTTGCTGCGCGACGATCGCCGGGTGATACCTCATCGTCGGACAGGTCACGTAGGTGTACAGGTGCACTTTCTCGGTCACCTGTGCCACCGCGCCGAGCACCGCCCAGGCATTGGGAGCATGCCCCTGGGATACCAGCCACGGCGAAAAGTGATCGCTGCAGACTTCGAAGTCAAATCCGCGCTCTTCGGCTGAAACGGCATACCGCACAAGGTCTTTGGGCCCGCTCTGCTCGGTCATCAAGGTATAGCCGAACTTCGTCATAGCGACAGGGTTACCCGCGCGTCGGACGCGCAAACGATTTCGCGCGGCGTCAGGCTCGCGACGTCTTAGCTACAGGCGCTCCTTGACCGCAGCGGACAGGCGGGCGCCGTCGGCTTTCCCCGCCGCGATCGCGGTGGCCGCCTTCATCACCAAGCCCATCTGTTTCATGCTGGGCCGCTCTCCGATCGCCTCGGCCACCTCGGCGATAGCGGTGTCGGCGACGTCAGCCACCTCGGCCTCGGTGAGCGGCGTGGGCAGGTATTCGTCGATGATCCGCGCCTCGGCGTGCTCGTTGGCGGCCAGTTCGCCGCGGCCGTTCTGGGTGTAGATTTCGGCGGCCTCGCCACGCTTGCGGGATTCCTTGGTCAGGACCTGGAGCACCTCGTCGTCGGACAGCTCTCTGGCCTGCTTGCCGGAGACCTCCGCCGTCTGGATCGCGGCCAGCAACATGCGCAGCGTCGCGGTGCGCAACCTATCCTGGTTCTTCATCGCCTGCGTCAGGTCCGCCCGAAGCCGCGATTTGAGTTCCGCCATGACCGAGACGCTACCCGCGATGAGCCCCTGGACCCCGGGGACCCGACGTTGAGAAATGCCCCGACCGCCGACAGGATGTAAGCCATGACGAACGACGACGGCAGCTGCTCCCGGTGAGCACGCCGCCGCCTGCTTATCCGGTAGATCCGCCGTCAGGGCCGGCGGCTCCGGTGCCGCCCGGCTATCCCCCACCAGGATACGGGCCGCCGCCCGGCTACGGCGCACCCCCGGGTTACGGGCCGCCGCCCGGCTACGGCGCACCGTCGGGCTACGGCGCACCGTCGGGTTACGGCCCGCCGCCCGGCTACGGCCCGCCCGGTTACGGGCCGACGGGCTACGGCGCCCCGGCTGGGTACTACCCGTCGTACGGTCCGCCACCGCTGGCGCCGGGTGCCGTCAAGCCGGGCATCATCCCGCTGCGGCCGTTGGGGCTCAGCGAGATCTTCAACGGCGCGGTCGGCTACATCCGCGCCAACCCGAAGGCGACGATCGGGCTGACCGCCGCGGTCGTGCTGGTCATGCAGATCGTCACCTACGCCGCCACGCTCGGACCGTTGGCCGCCGCCAGCCGGGTGAAATCCGAACCGGCCACACAACTGTCATGGGCCGACGCAGCCGGCTGGATGCTGGGTCTCGGTACCGGTGTGCTGGTCACCTGGCTGGGCGGCATCCTGCTGTCCGGCATGCTCACCGTCGTTATCGGGCGAGCCGTATTCGGGTCGCCGATCACCATCGGCGAAGCGTGGGTCAAGATTCGCGGGCGGCTGCTCGCCTTGGTCGGCCTGTCGCTGCTGGAAGGCGCCGGAGTGGTGGCCATTGTCGGGCTGGTGGCGGTGATCATCGCGGGCGCCGCGGCGGTCGGAAACGCAGGTTTGGCGGTCCTGGTGGCCTTACCGCTGGTATTCATCACGATCGCACTGATGATCTACCTCTACATCGCGCTGCTGTTCGCACCGGTACTCATCGTGCTGGAAAGACTGCCCGTCTTCGAGGCCATCGGCAGGTCATTTGCGCTGATCCGCAACGGCTTCTGGCGGGTGCTTGGCATCTGGCTGCTGGCGTATCTGGTGACCAGCATCGTGGCCAGTGCGGTTGGGGCGCCGTTCAGCATCGCCGGTCAGGTAATGATGGGCATATCCGGAAAATCGTCCCTCGTCATGCTGATCCTCGGTACCACCATTGCGTCAATCGGCTCGGCGGTCGGCCAGATCCTCACCGCGCCGTTCAGCGCCGGGGTCACCGTGCTGCTCTACACCGACCGCCGAATCCGTGCGGAGGCGTTCGACCTGGTGCTGCAGACCGGCGCCGGCGGCGGGCCCGCCGCCGGAGAGTCCACCGACCATCTCTGGCTGACCCGGCCGGTTTGAGGACTTACTGACAGTGCCTTCCATCGACATCGACCGTGATGGCGCGCATCAGCTCGCCCAGGACGAGCTCAGTAAGCCGATCTACGCCCAGTCCTCGTTCGGCCAAAAATTGGACGAATGGCTCAACGAACACTTGTACCGGTTACTGGAGAAAACGTCTCACATTCCAGGAGGGTGGTTCACCACCACGGTGCTGCTCATTCTGCTCGCGGTAGCGGTACTGGTCGCCATCCGCATCGCACGGAAGACGCTGCGCACCAAACGCGGCGGCGACTCCCAGTTGTTCGAAGCCGCGCAGCTTACCGCGGCCCAGCATCGTGCCACCGCGGAAGGCTATGCGGCGGAAGGAAACTGGACTGCAGCAATACGCCACCGACTGCGCGCGGTCGCGCGCCAGCTGGAGGAGACCGGTGTGCTCAACCCCAACCCGGGCCGCACCGCCAACGAACTCGCCCGTGACGCCGCCGACGCGTTACCTCATTTGGCAGACGAATTATTCCAGGCCGCAACAGCATTCAACGATGTCACCTACGGCGAGCGACCCGGCACCCAGCCCGCCTACCAGATGATCGCCGACCTTGACGACCACCTGCGGTCGCGACCGGCCGGCGCCGTGACGGCGGGCGTACACCCCGCTCCGGCCGACTCATGGGCGCAGGTACGGTGACGACGATCGGCTCCGGGGCCGTTCCCGCAGCAGCGACCGGTACGGCGGCGCGGCGCTGGCGTTCATGGCGCTGGGCGATG
This sequence comes from Mycobacterium sp. NGS41, assembly GCF_059812725.1. NCBI lineage: Bacteria > Bacillati > Actinomycetota > Actinomycetes > Mycobacteriales > Mycobacteriaceae > Mycobacterium > Mycobacterium sp. NGS41. The sequence continues at coordinate 122,385 of NZ_JCALDF010000007.1, read as the reverse complement.
CTCATGCTGGTCCTGTTCGCGGCGGTGGCCGCGATCGGCGCCTACCTGACCGCGCCGCGCCCTGGCGGCCGCATGGATCCAAACGCCACCAGCCCCAAGGGCGCTCATGCGCTGGTGTCGTTGCTGCGTGACGGCGGCGTCGAGGTGGTCGTGGCCGGCAACGTCGCTGACGTAGAACGAGCGGCACGTCGCGACACGCTGATACTGATTGCGCAGAGCCAGTATCTGACCGACACGGCGGTTCTGGACCGGCTGGCGAAGGCCCCCGGCGACCTGCTGCTGGTGGAACCGACCGCTCGAACCCGCGAGGCGCTGGCACCGGGTCTGCGCATCGCGACCTCCAGCAAATTTCATAGCGATCCGAATTGCACGCTGCGCGAGGCAGTTCGAGCCGGATCAGTCCGCTTCGGAGCGAGCTATGCTTACGAGTTCAAAGACGGTCGTCAGGTAACCAGGTGCTACGACGGCGTGCTGATTCGCTATCGCGACGGCGGCCGAACCATCACCGTGGTCGGCAGTTCCGGCTTCATGACAAACGGGAATCTGTTGCAGCAGGGCAACGCCGCGCTGGCGATGAACCTCGCGGGCGACCGGCCCCGCGTCATCTGGTACGCGCCCGACCATGTCGAGGGTGAAAAGCCTACCGCCACATCGTTTTCCGACTTGATCCCGGACAACGTGAGCTGGATGGTCTGGCAGCTTTGGCTGGTCGTGCTTCTCGTCGCGTTGTGGAAGGGCCGCCGGATCGGCCCACTGGTGGCCGAGGAGATGCCCGTCGTGGTACGGGCATCGGAGACCGTCGAGGGGCGAGGCCGGTTGTACCGCTCGCGCCGGGCACGCGATCGCGCAGCGGCAGCGCTGCGCACCGCGACGCTGCAGCGGCTGTCGCCCCGACTTGGCCTGGCGGCCAATGCTCCCCCGCCCGCAGTGGTCGCCGCCGTCGCCACCCGCAGCGGGACAGACGCTAATTTCGTGTTCTACCACCTGTTCGGGCCGACCCCGGCCACCGACAACGACCTATTACAACTTGCCCGTGCACTCGACGAGATCGAAAGGCAGGTCACACACTCGTGACACAGTCCCCTTCCACGCCACAAGCCCCGCCCGCCCAGACGCAGGCCGGTGAATCGGCACGTGAAGCACTGCTTGCCCTCCGCACCGAGATCGCCAAGGCCGTCGTCGGCCAGGAGGGGGTTGTCAGTGGCCTGGTGATCGCCCTGCTGTGTCGCGGTCACGTACTGCTGGAAGGCGTTCCGGGAGTGGCCAAGACGCTGTTGGTCCGGTCGCTGTCGGCCGCTCTGCAACTGGAATTCAAGCGGGTGCAGTTCACCCCCGACCTGATGCCCGGCGATGTCACCGGCTCACTCGTCTACGACACGCGCACCGCCGCTTTCACCTTCCGGCCGGGTCCGGTGTTCACCAATCTTCTGCTGGCCGATGAGATCAACCGCACCCCGCCCAAGACGCAGGCCGCGTTGCTCGAGGCGATGGAGGAGCGCCAGGTCAGCGTGGACGGCGAGCCGCGGCCGCTGCCCGATCCGTTCATTGTCGCCGCGACCCAGAACCCCATCGAATACGAGGGCACCTACCAACTGCCCGAAGCCCAACTCGACCGCTTCCTGCTCAAACTGAATGTGACACTGCCGCCCCGTGATTCCGAAATCGCCATCCTCGGCCGGCACGCGCACGGCTTCGATCCCCGCGATCTGTCCGCCATCAACCCGGTCGCCGGACCGGCCGAGTTGGCGGCCGGCCGCGAGGCGGTGCGCCAGGTGCTGATTGCCGATGAGGTGCTGGGTTACATCGTCGATATCGTCGGAGCCACCAGGTCCTCCCCCGCACTCCAGTTGGGAGTGTCGCCACGCGGGGCAACCGCGCTACTGGGCACCGCCCGGTCCTGGGCATGGCTGTCCGGCCGCAACTACGTCACTCCCGACGACATCAAGGCGATGGCCCGCCCGACGCTGCGGCACCGGGTGATGCTGCGCCCGGAAGCCGAACTCGAAGGCGCCACACCCGACGGTGTGCTCGACGGGATTTTGGCGTCGGTTCCGGTGCCCCGCTAGTGGTCCTGACCGGGCGTGCCGGATTGGTGGCGCTGATTTGCGTTCTGCCGATCACGCTGTCGCCTTGGCCGGCAAAGGCTTTCACAGCGCTATTGCTGGCGCTGGCGATACTGGTGGCCGTCGATGTCGCGTTGGCGGCCAGTCCCCGCAGGTTGCGGTATACCCGCTCGCCGGACAGTTCGGTCCGGTTGGCGCAGCCGGTGGCTGCAGGCCTGCTGATCCACAACGACGGACGGCGCTGGTTCCGCGGCCAGATCCGCGATGCCTGGCCGCCCAGCACCTGCGCGGAGCCGCGCACCCACACCTTGGTCATCGCCGCCGGGCAGCACGAGCACGTCGACACGACGCTGCGGCCGGTTCGGCGTGGCGATCACCGCGCGGCCGTAGTCACCGCCCGCTCGATCGGTCCGTTGGGATTGGCCGGGCGTCAGGGTTCGCAGCGGGTGCCCGGCCAGATTCGCGTGCTGCCGCCGTTCCTGTCCCGCAAGCACCTGCCGTCGCGGCTGGCCAAACTGCAGGAGATCGACGGCCTGCTGCCGACGCTGATCCGGGGGCAGGGCACCGAATTCGATTCGCTGCGTGAATATGTCGTGGGCGACGACGTCCGATCGATCGACTGGCGGGCAACCGCGCGCCGAGCCGACGTCATGGTCCGCACCTGGCGGCCGGAACGCGACCGGCGGGTCGTCTTGGTGCTCGATACCGGCCGGATGGCCGCGGGTCGCGTCGGTGTCGACCCCACCGCCGCCGATCCGGCCGGGTGGCCGCGGCTGGACTGGTCGATGGACGCCGCACTGTTGCTGGCCGCGCTGGCGTCGCGGGCCGGCGACAACGTCGACTTCGTCGCCCACGACCGGGTGAGCCGGGCCGGTGTGTTCGGCGCCTCGCGCACCGAGCTGCTCGCCCAGCTGGTCAATGCGATGGCCCCGCTACAACCGACGCTTGTCGAGTCTGACTGGCGCGCAATGGTAGCCGCGATTTCGCGGCGCACCCGGCGGCGGTCGCTGGTGGTGCTGTTGACCGACCTGAACGCGACCGCGCTCGACGAAGGGCTGCTGCCCGTGCTGCCGCAGTTGTCGGCCAAGCACCACGTGATGGTTGCCGCGGTCGGCGACCCGCGTGTCGACGAAATGGCCGCCGGGCGTTCGGATCCGGCCGCGGTGTACGACGCGGCGGCGGCCGAACGATCCCGCAACGATCGCCGTGCGATCGCATCTCGACTGCGCCGCAGCGGGGTTGAAGTCGTCGACGCGCCTCCTACCGAGATCGCACCCGCCCTTGCCGACCGCTACCTGGCGATGAAAGCAACTGGGCGACTATAATTCCTTACGCCGAGTGTGAACTGGGCGACGCATTTACGGCCTGGCGCGTCGTGAGATTCACGGTCGCGGGCGGCTTACCGGGTGGGAACCACATCGGGCGCGTCATCGATATCGCCGGTCTCCCCCGCCTTCACGCCGCGACGGCCGAAGTACACCACATACGACAAGAACGCCGCCTCGGCGAGGACTCCGATGCCGACCCGAACGAATGTCGGGAACGGCGACGGCGTCACCAAGGCTTCGATTAAACCGGAGACCAACAGCACACCCACCAGTCCGACAGCGACCGACACCACGGCGCGGCCGTGTTCGGCAAGCACTTGACCACGCGGCCGGTCGCCCGGCGATATCACTGACCATCCCAGCCGCATTCCAGTCGCAGCGGCCAGGAACACCGCGGTCAGCTCCAGCAGTCCGTGCGGCGCAAGGAGGCCCAGCAGGACGCCGCCCTTGCCGGCCTGGAACATCAGCCCGGCGATCACGCCCACGTTGGCGGCGTTCGAGAACAGCACGAAGGGGGTCGGCAGACCCAGCACGACCGAGAAGGCGATGCACTGGGCGGCCACCCAGGAGTTGTTCACCCAGACCTGCAGCGCGAACGACGCGGCGGGATGCTCGCTGTAATACGACTCGACGTCGTGGTTGATCAATTGGTCGATGTCCCTTGGTGTTCCGACGGCGGCCTGTACTTCGGGGTTGCCCGCCACCCAGAACGCGATGACAACCGCCACCGCGAAGAACGCCACCGCCGTGCCCAGCCACCATCGCCAGGTGCGGTAGGCGACCACAGGGAATGACACCGTCCAGAAACGGGTGAACGTACTGCTCAGCGGGGCGTGCGCGCCGGTCACCGCGGCCCGAGCCCGGGCAACCAGACTGGACAGCCGGCCCACCAGCAGCGAATCGGACGACGCCGATCGCAGCATCGACAGATGCGTAGACACGCGCTGGTAGAGCTCGACGAGTTCGTCGACTTCGGCACCCGTCAGGGACCGACGTCTCTTGATCAATTGGTCCAGCCGGTCCCAGGTCCCGCGATGGGTCAGCACGAAGGCGTCGACATCCACCCTGCGCAGCCTAATAGGAGTCCGCAGCTACAGCCGCACCGTCCGCACCGCCGATAGCAATCGGCAGAACCTGTACCGTTCGGTGGTATGTCCGAGGTGGTAACTGGCGACGCCGTGGTGCTCGACGTGCAGATTGCCCAGTTGCCGGTGCGGGTGCTGAGCGCGGTGATCGATCTCACGCTGATGTTCATCGGCTGGTTCCTCGGCATCATGCTGTGGGCGGCCACCCTGCGTGAGTTCGACGCGGCGTTGACCGCCGCCATCTTCATCATTTTCACTGTCTTCGTGATCATCGGATACCCCGTGACGATGGAGACCGCGACGCGTGGCCGGTCGATCGGCAAGATGGCGATGGGGCTGCGGGTGGTGTCCGACGACGGCGGCCCGGAACGCTTCCGGCAGGCGGTGTTTCGAGCGTTGGCGTCGGTGGTGGAGATCTGGACGCTGTTTGGCAGCCCCGCCGTGATCTGCAGCTTGTTGTCGCCGAAAGCCAAGCGCATCGGCGACGTCTTCGCCGGCACGGTCGTAGTCAGTGAACGCGGGCCACGGCTCGGCCCGCCGCCGGCGATGCCGCCGTCGCTGGCATGGTGGGCGTCGTCGTTGCAGCTGTCCGGCCTGAGCGCGGGCCAAGCCGAGGTGGCACGTCAATTCCTTTCCCGGGCAGCACAACTCGATCCCAGGCTGCGCGACCAGATGGCCTATCGGATCGCCGGTGATGTGACCTCGCACATCGCGCCACCGCCGCCGCCCGGCACACCACCCCAGCTGGTGCTTGCCGCCGTCCTCGCTGAGCGACATCGTCGCGAATTGACGCGGCTCAGCCCACCGATGGGCCCTATGGGGCCTGCGATGAGGCCGTCGCCCGTTCCGACGCCGTGGGCTCCCACTGCCCCCGGGTGGCCAGCCCAGCAGACCCAGCAGCGGCCGATCCCGTCGCCGCAGGCTGAGCCGCAGCAGACGTCCGAGAGCGGCGGATTTTCTCCGCCCCACTGATTGCCGGCCGCCCTATTGGGCGACGGTGACTGCCATCACGACGACGTCGGCGATCAGCAGCGCCCAGCCGATCAGCGGGACGACGATGCCGCCGCGGCGCTTCGCGGTAAAGAACGAGACGACGATCACCACGAAAGCCACCACCGGTGCACCGTAGAAGGCGACACCGAAGTCGATGCCACCGCGGCCCAGGTTCGGGCAGGAGCGTTCGCTGCAGGCATCGGTACTCATCACGGCGCCAAGCGCAAACAGCATCACGATCGCGGCGCCGGGGACCATGCAAATCGCCAGTCCCCAGTTCACCCACGACCAAACCCGCCCGTCTCGGCGGCCTTCACCCTGCGCCGATCGCGCTGGGCTGTTGAACGTCTGGTGGGGATTTTCCACGTTCATCGTTCAGGAGCTACCCGTTACAGCTGGATGCAAACGGTCGGCTGGTGCGCTGGCCTGGACCGTTGCATCGCGTTAGTTCGCGATATATCGTGATATACCGAGGCGAGCAGACGCCGCCTCTTCCTAGACAAAGGACCTTGAAAAGAGGAGAGGACCTCCAAAACTATGAACACTCCATTCACTCCTCCCGGCGGCCCGTTCGGTGCCCGGCCCGGCTTCGGATTCGGCTTCGGCCCTGGGCCCGTACTCGGCGCACCACCCATTCGCGGGGGACGACGAGCGCTGCACAGCGCCAGGCGACAGGCGCGACGGGAATTCTTCGAGCAGCTCCGCGAAAACGCCGCCGACCACGACGGACCGCTGGGTTTCGGACCCGGTTTCGGCCCTGGCTTCGGCGGCGCCGGTTTCGGCGGCCCCCGTGGCGGTTGGCGTCGGGGCGGCCGCGGCCGCGGACGTCGCGGTGACGTGCGGGCGGCGATTCTGGTGCTGCTGGCCGAGCGGCCGATGCACGGCTACGAAATGATCCAGCAGATCGCCGAGCGCAGCAACGGGATCTGGAAGCCCAGTCCCGGTTCGGTGTATCCCACGCTGCAGCTTCTGGGCGACGAAGGGCTGATCACCGGCAGCGAAACCGACGGCAGCAAGAAGCTTTTCGAGCTGACCGACGAGGGCCGGGCGGCCGCCGAAAAGGTCGAGACCCCGCCGTGGGACGAGATCGCCGAAGGCGCCGACCCCGGGCACATGCATTTGCGGGCAGCCATGGGGCAGTTGTTCGGGGCCGTCGCGCAATCCGCACACACCGCCACCGCCGAGCAGCAGCAGCGCATTGTCGAGATCGTCAACACTGCCCGGCGCGAAATCTACGGCATCCTCGGCGAGGACTGAGGCTCGGTTTTGGCCCCTTTTCCGCCGCGAGCGTGCGCAAATGTACAGCCAGACCGGCGTGTCGGCGTACAAACGCGCACGCTCGCGGCAGGAAAAGGTCAAGACACGTCGACCCAATCCAGGGTCCGCTGCACCGCCTTGCGCCAGCCCGCGTGTCCCGCGGCGCGCTGGTCGTCGTCCCAGGTCGGCGACCAGCGCTTGTCCTCTTGCCAGTTGGCTCGCAGGTCCGACGGGTCGGCCCAGAACCCGACCGCCAAACCCGCCGCGTAGGCGGCGCCCAGGGCGGTCGTCTCGGCGACTACCGGACGCACCACGTCCACGCCCAGCACGTCGGCCTGAATCTGCATGCACAGGTCGTTGGTGGTGATACCGCCATCGACCTTCAGCACCTCAAGGCGGACACCGGAATCGGCTTCCATCGCGTCCACCACGTCGCGGCTCTGGTAGCAGATTGCCTCCAGCGTCGCGCGAGCCAGATGCGCGTTGGTGTTGAATCGCGACAGCCCCACGATCGCGCCGCGGGCATCGGACCGCCAATAGGGTGCGAACAACCCCGAAAAGGCCGGCACGAAGTACACGCCGCCGTTGTCGTCGACTTGACGGGCCAGCGCCTCACTCTGCGCGGCGCCGCTGATGATTCCCAACTGGTCGCGCAGCCATTGCACCGCCGAGCCCGTCACCGCGATCGAGCCCTCAAGCGCGTAAACGGGTTTGGCGTCCCCGAACTGGTAGCACACGGTAGTCAGCAGGCCATTGTCGGACCGGACGATCGTCTCACCGGTGTTCAGCAGCAGGAAATTGCCGGTGCCGTAAGTGTTTTTGGCTTCTCCCGTTTCCAAGCACACCTGACCGACCATCGCCGCATGCTGGTCGCCGAGGACTCCGGTGATCGGCACCTCGGCACCGACGGGCCCGGACTCCAGCGTGACGCCGTAAGGCTGCAGCGGTGACGACGGCTCGATCGCGGGCAGCATGGCCCGGGGGATGGAGAAAAACGACAACAGCTCGTCGTCCCAGTCCAGCGTCTCCAGGTTCATCAGCATGGTCCGGCTGGCGTTGGTCACATCGGTGACGTGCACGCCGCCCCGTGAACCGCCGGTCAGATTCCACAACAACCAGGTATCCGGGGTGCCGAACAGAGCGTCACCGCGCTCAGCGTCGGCCCGCACCCCGTCGACGTTCTCCAGGATCCATTGCAACTTCCCGCCGGAAAAATACGTCGCCGGTGGCAGACCCGCCTTACCGCGGATCACGTCGCCACGGCCGTCGCGGTCCAGCGCCGACGCGATGCGGTCGGTGCGGGTGTCCTGCCAGACGATCGCGTTGTAATAGGGTCTTCCGGTGCGCCGATTCCACACCAGCGTCGTCTCACGCTGATTAGTAATCCCCAGTGCGGCAAGGTCTTTCGGCGAAAGCCTAGCCGTATTCAATACCGACATCAGCACAGACGCGGTGCGTTCCCAAATCTCGACCGGATTGTGCTCGACCCAGCCGGCGCGCGGCAGGATCTGCTCGTGCTCGAGTTGGTGCCGGGCCACCTCGCCGCCGTCGTGATCGAAGATCATGCAGCGCGTGCTGGTGGTGCCCTGGTCGATGGCGGCTATGAAATTGGGGAACCCAGCCACCTAGCCCTCCTCCGGAGTGTGACATCTGACACTGCATGTAATCGTCCATGATTGCCTATCTGGGTCGCGGCAATCCAGGTCGCGCTGCGTGGCGGCATCCCGCTCAACGGCCCGATCGACCGTAGATCGCCGTAGCCACCAGGTTGCGCAGCGGTCGGTAAACCGGTTGCATCGGCGTTGTGGGCGAAGAAGTAAAGCGCACCACGTATAACCGCGCACAGCGGCGGGAATACCGGCGCAAGGTCCAACTGTGTTTGGACGTCTTCGAAACCATGCTGGCGCACTCCAGGTTCGACGCGGACCGGCCGCTCACCGGCATGGAGATCGAATGCAACCTCGTCGACGCCGGCTACCAGCCCGCCATGTCAAATCGATTCGTGCTGGACGCCATCGCGGATCCCGCCTACCAGACCGAATTAGGCGCTTACAACATCGAATTCAACGTTCCGCCCCGCCCATTGGGCGGACAGACCGGCTTGGCCCTGGAAGCTGAAGTACGCACCAGCCTGAACGACGCCGAAACCAAGGCCAGCGCCGGCGGCGCTCACATCGTGATGATCGGCATTCTGCCGACCTTGATGGCAGAACATCTGGACGAGGGCTGGATGAGCGAGTCGACGCGGTATACCGCCCTCAACGACTCGATCTTCAGCGCCCGCGGCGAGGACATCCCGATCCACATCGCCGGCCCGGAGCCGCTGAGCTGGGAGGCCGCCTCCATTGCCCCCGAATCCGCTTGCACCAGTATGCAATTGCATTTGCAGCTCGCTCCGGCCGATTTCGCCGCCAACTGGAACGCCGCTCAGGTGCTGGCCGGGCCGCAGCTGGCGCTCGGTGCGAACTCGCCCTACTTCTTCGGTCATCAGCTGTGGTCGGAAACACGCATCGAGCTATTCGCGCAGTCCACCGACACCCGACCCGAGGAACTCAAGACCCAGGGCGTGCGACCGCGAGTCTGGTTCGGCGAACGGTGGATCGGCTCGGTCGTCGACCTTTTCAAGGAGAACATCCGTTACTTCCCGTCCCTGTTGCCCGAGGTTTCCGACGAGGACCCGGTCGCCGTGATGGCGGCCGGCCACATCCCGTCGCTGTCCGAATTGCGGCTGCACAACGGCACGGTGTACCGGTGGAACCGGCCCGTCTACGACGTCGTCGGCGGGCGCCCGCATCTTCGGCTGGAGAATCGGGTGTTGCCGGCCGGGCCGACAGTCATTGACATGGTGGCGAATTCGACGTTCTACTACGGCGCCTTGCGCAGTTTGGCCGCAGCCGAACGCCCACTGTGGGCTTCGATCGATTTCGCTGCGGCGCACGCCAATTTCCTCGCTGCCGCTCAGCACGGCATGGATGCCCGGCTGCACTGGCCCGGCCTGGGCGAGGTGACCCCGGATCGGCTGGTGTTGGACACATTGCTGCCGATGGCCGATGAGGGACTGCGGCTGTGGGGTGTCGACGCCGAAGTGCGCGACCGGTATCTCGGCGTCATCGCGGGCCGCGCCGAGGCCGGCCGCAACGGCGCGAGTTGGCAGGTGTCGACCGTGCGGGCTTTGGAAGACGGCGGCATGACCCGACCGCAGGCTCTTGCCGAGATGCTGCGACGGTACTGCGAGCACATGCACGCCAACGAGCCGGTACACACCTGGGACACCTAGCGGCAGGTAACTTGGGAGCCATGGCCGACGAGGCAATGGACTGGGACAGCACCTACCGTGAGCAGGGCCGATTCGAGGGCCCGCCGCCCTGGAACATCGGTGAGCCGCAGCCCGAACTGGCGGCATTGATTGCGGACGGAAAGGTCCGCAGCGACGTGCTGGACGCCGGATGCGGATTCGCCGAGTTGTCGTTGGCGCTGGCCGCCGACGGCTACACGGTGGTGGGCATCGACATCACGCCGACGGCCATTGCGGCGGCCACCAAGACAGCTCAGGAACGCGGGTTGACCACCGCCAGCTTCGCGCAGGCCGACATCACTGAGTTTTCCGGCTATCCAGCCGGCTCCGCCGGTCGCTTCTCCACGGTGATCGACAGCACGCTGTACCACTCGTTGCCGGTGGAGGGCCTGGACGGCTACCTGGGCTCGGTGCACCGCGCGGCCGCCCCGGGCGCCAACTTCTACGTGCTGGTGTTCGCCAAGGGCGCGTTCCCCGCGGAGATGAACCCGAAGCCCAACGAAGTCGATGAACACGAACTGCGCGCCAAGGTCAGCGAGTACTGGGAGGTCGACGAGATCCGGCCGGCATTCATCCACGCCAATATTTTCCAGATACCTCCCGGGGCGCCGTTCGAGTTTCCGCCGCACGACCGCGACGAGAAGGGCCGGATGAAGCTGCCCGGCTATCTGCTGACCGCGCACAAGGCCGGCTAGGCGGTCGCAGCGGTCGCCGCGATCAGGGCTTCGGCGAACATCTCCAAGTCCTCGGCCGTGGTGTCGACGTGCGGCGAGATCCGCAGCACCGGTCCGGTCAGCTCCAGCGGCGCCCGCGCCACCCCGGCATACGTCGTCAGGATGCGCCGTTCCTCTAGCAGCCACGCCCGCACAGCGCCAGCGTCCGTGCCCTCGGCCGGGGCCAGGGTAATGATCGCGCTGGGCTCCTCGATCTCTTCGACCACCGTCCAATCGGGCACATCGGCCAGCACACTGCGGGCAGTGCTGCCCAGCTCGGCCAGACGAGCTCGCACAGCCTCCGGCCCGATCGCCAGATGCTCCCCTATTGCCACCGAAAAGCCCACTCGTGCAGCGACATTGGCTTCGCCGAACTCCAGTTGTTGGGCTACGGTCAGCGGCCCGGATTTCACCGCCCACTCCGGTGCCGACAGCCGGGGCGACAACCGCTCCATCAGAGCGGCCCGCACTGCAAGCACACCCACCCCCCGGGGCCCGGCGATCCACTTGCGCGACGACGAATACGTGACGTCGGCACCCACCGCGCAGTCCACCTGACCCAGCGCCTGGGCGGCGTCCACGACCAGCGGCAGACCCAATTCACGGCACAGTTCCGCCAGCATCGGCAGCGGTTGGACGACGCCGCTGTGGCTGGCCACGGCGGTGAGGTGGACCAGGTCGGGCGGCTCGTTTTTCAGCGCAAAGGCCGCGTCGTCGAGCGCCAACCGGCCGTCGTCGAGGGTCGGCAGCAGCTGACGCTCGAATCCGTGGACGGCCATCAAGGCCAGGTTCGGGCCGTATTCGCCGGGCAAACAGGCCAAAGTTCTACGCCCCGCCGATCCTGCCGACCAGCTCCCCAACAGCAAATCCAGCGCGTTCAACGAGCCGGTGGTGAACACCACCTCGGCGTCGGCCACGCCACTCAGCGCGGCAAACGCGGCGCGTCCGGCGTCGAGAACCGGCGCGGCGGCCTCGGCCGCGACATAACCACCGACTTCGGCCTCGTGGCGCGCATGCTGGGCGGCGGCGTCGATCGCCGCGAGGCTCTGGCGCGAGCAGGCCGCGCTGTCCAAATGCAGTCCGGCGACCGGCGGGCGGGCCGCTCGCCATCGGTCGGCCAGCGGCTCGCTATCGCTCACTGGGCGGGCTTGACGGCTAGGGACAGGCCGAAGTCGCCGGCGCCGTCGGTCCACCACCGGATGCGACGCAGTCCGGCCGCGGCCAATTCGGCATTCACCCCGTCCGGGCGGAACTTGCACGACACTTCGGTGAACATCTCCTCGTCCGCCGCAAAGTCGACGCTCAGGTCGAGCGCGCCAACCCGCACCCGCTGACGACGGTCGGACCGCAACCACATCTCCATGCGCTCCTCGTCGGCGTTCCAGCGTGCGACGTGCTGGTAGGCATCGACGTCGAAATCGGCGTCCAGTTCTCGGTTGATCACCGCTAGCACGTTGCGATTGAACCGCGCCGTCACTCCGGCGGCGTCGTCGTAGGCCCGCACCAACCGGCCGGTGTCCTTGACCAGGTCGGTGCCCAGCAGCAGGCTGTCGCCCGGCCGCATCACCGCGGCCAGGGTCGCGAGGAACTCCGTTCGCGGCCCGGGGGTGAGGTTGCCGATCGTCGACCCCAGGAACACGAATAGCCGTCGCCCGCCGTCGGGGATCTCGGTTAGGTGTTCCTCGAAATCGCCACAGACAGCTTTGATGTCGACGCCCGGATATTCGCGTTGGACCGCCGCCGCGGTGGTCGACAACATGCTGGCGTCGACGTCGAAGGGCACAAACCTGCGCAGCGCTCCGCGGTCGCGCAGCGCGTCCAGCAACAAGCGGGTCTTCTCCGACGTCCCGGCACCCAGTTCGACCAGGCTGTCGGCCTGGCTGGCCGACGCGACCTCAACCGACCGGTCGCGCAGGATCTCCGCTTCGGCCCGGGTCGGGTAATACTCCGGCAGCCGGGTGATCTGATCAAACAGGTCGCTGCCCACCGAGTCGTAGAACCACTTGGGCGGCAACGATTTCGGTGTCTTCTGCAGGCCTTCGAACACATCGCGGCGCAACGCGTGATACGCCGAATCCGCGGCGAGGTGATTGGACAGCGAGAGCGCCATCAAGGTCCTTTCGGGGGTCCGGCGGGGGCCAGAGAAGTCAGGGTGACACCCTCAGCGGTCACTTCGACGAGATGGCGGTCCGGCACGTCGTCCCAGTCCGGGTCGTCGTCGTAGGGCTCGCTGGCCAGCACCACACCGTCGTCGCGGCGCAGGATGGACAACGTGTCTCCCCAGGCGGTGGCGAGTAGGCGAGATCCGTTGGCGGCCAAGATGTTAAGTCTGGCGAGGGGATCGGCCTCCCCTAATTCCACGATGGTGTCGGCCAGCGCGTCCAGCCCTCGCTCGAATATCGTGGCCGCGAGTATCGCACTGTCGCATACCGATTCGGCGGACGAGCAAACCGGCAGCAGGCCACGGTCGACAATTCCGTTGTGCGACAAGAGCCATTGCCCGTCGGTGAACGGTGCTGTGGCGCTGACCTCGATCGGCATCCCGACGGTGGCCGAACGCACCGCCGCGACCACGCAGTGACTGTGCAGGGCGGGCGCCACCGAGTCGAACGACACATCGCCCCACAATGGCGCCGCGCTGCGCCAGCGCCGGGGTACATCGCGCTGCGCAGAGCGATCGAAAAACCCCACACCCCAGCCGTCGGCGTTGAGCAGGCAGTGTTTTTGCCGGCGTGGAGCATACGACTGCACCCGAAGACCGTACGGCGGATCGAGCACCAGCGAGGAAACCGTGACGTCGGCCCCCAGCCAGCCGAGATGACGGCACATCAGACGTCCCACGCCAAGCGAACGCCGGAGAAGATCTGGCGGCGGTACGGGTGATCCCAGTTGCGGAAGCTGGGTCGCAGGATGGCCGACTCGACGGCCCACGATCCACCCCGCAACACCCGGTAGTCGCCGTCGAAAAACGGCTGGGAGTAACGCTCGTAGATCATCGGCGCGAAGCCTGGCCAGGGCCGCAGCGGTGAGGTAGTCCACTCCCACACGTCGCCCAGCATCTGCTCGACGCCATAGGCCGAGGCGCCGGCGGGGTAAGCGCCCACCGGGGCCGGACGCAGCGAGGTGCCGCCCAGGTTGGCGCGCGTGTCCGCCGGCGGCTCGTCGCCCCACGGATAGCGGCGTCTGGTGTTTGTGGCGGGATCCCACGCGCAGGCTTTCTCCCACTCGACTTCGGTGGGCAGCCGGGCGCTGGCCCAGGCCGCGTACGCCTCGGCCTCGAAGTAGGTGACGTGCTGTACGGGTTCGTCGGGGGGAATGTCTTCGATATAGCCGAACCGGCATCGCGTTCGCCCGTCGAGACTCCAGAATTGCGGCGCGGTCAGCCCCGCCTTCAGGCGATGCTGCCAGCCGCGATCCGACCACCACCGCTGCTGGGTGTAGCCGCCGTCGTCGACGAAGTGTTGCCATTCGCCGTTGGTGACCGGGACCCGGCCGATCCGGAACGGCGGCACCTCGACGGTGTGGGCGGGACGTTCGTTGTCCAACGAGTACGGTTCGCTCGCGGCGTCCACGCCGAGTGTGAACGGGCCGCCGGGCACCAGCGCCGACGTTCCGGCCATCCCTGGCCGACCCGGGGGCAGCGCGGCGTCGGCCAGTAGCGGCGCGCCGGCGCGCAAGTTCAGCGCCTGCAGCATGGTCTCGTCGTGCTGGTTTTCGTGGCTGATCACCATGCCGAAGGCAAAGCGTGTCCGGTCGGAGGCCGGCTCGTCCGGCAAGCCGTCGAGTGCGTCCAGCGCGGCGGATCGCACGGTCCGGCAGTACGACCGCGCCTGGTCCGGGGACAGCAGCGGCAGGTCGGCCCTGCTGGCGCGGGAGTGTTCGAAGGCGTCGTAGAGGCCCTCGACCGCGGGAGGTAAGAGACCCGGCCGGTTCGGGTCGCCGCCGCGCAGCAGCCACAGCTCTTCCTGCTGACCGATGTGCGCCAGATCCCACACCAGTGGGCTCATCAGCGGGTCGTATTGGCGGCAGAGCTCGGCATCGTCGAAATCGACCAGCCGCAGCGTCCGCGTCCGCGCCCGCTCCAGATCGTCGGCGAGTCTTTGTGGCGAAGTCACAGGCCCCCTTGGGCTGGCCCGGCGGCCCTGGATATCGAGGCCGCGATGCCGTGCTCGATCACCTCGTCGGAAAAGTCGTCGCCGGGGCAGCGGCCTTGCTCGACGTTGCGGACCAGTCGCTCCATCGCGTCGCTGAGCCCCGGCGGCGCCTTCTCGGCGGCCAGTGCCACGCACCGGTTGGCTGCCTCGTAGAGCCTTCGATCGCGCAGACCGAGCCGGGCGGCGTTGTCCCAGGCGGTGGCCACCGGTTCGACGGCTTCGGCGACGATGTCGGCGACAGCGGGATCGTCGAGCAGGGTGACCAGCGTGAACACCACGGCGGGCCAGAATTCGTCCGGCACGCTGTCGAGGTAGCGGATCTCCAGCCACTGCCGCGGTCGCACCGGCGGGAACAGGGTGGTCAGGTGGTACTCCAGGTCGGCAACGGTCGGGCGGCGGTCGCCGAGCAACACCCGGCCGTCGACCCAGTCGGTGAAGGGCACATGCTGCGTAACCGCTATGGGCTCGGGGTTATTCACCAGCATCACCGGCGCCTTGAGGGCGTAGCGGGCCCAATCGGTGCCGGGGTCGACACCGCTGGCACCCAGGATGGGGCCACACCGCGCCGAGTCCATCTGGCCCCACACCCGCTGCCGGGTGGACAGCCAGCCGGTGAACTCGCCGCCCAGCATCGGAGAGTTGGCCGCGATCGCGATCATCGTGGGTCCCAGGGCATGCGCCAGCCGCACGCGCGCGGGCCATCCCGCCTGCGGCCCGGCATCCAGATTGACCTGGATCGACGCGGTCGACGTCATCATCGCCGCGCCCGCTTCACCCGAGTGGCTGGCGGCGAAGAACTGCTCCATGGCGCGGTACCGCGCGCCCGGGTTGACGCGTTTGGGCGGCCGCAGCGGGTCTGCACCCAAAAAAACCAGCCCCAGCCCCGCATCGGCGAAAGCCACTCGCAGCACAGCCTGATCGCGGCGCATTTCGTCGATGGCCGGCACCACGCCGTCGGCGGGCGGTCCGGACAGTTCGACCGCGCCGCCGGGCTCCAGAGTGACCGCGCTGCCGCCCGGCAGTCGGGGCAGCAAGTCGATGACCCCGGTGATTTCTTCCCAACTCGGCCTGCGATACGGATCGGCCGGGTCGTAGCAGTGCGCCTCCACCTCCAGGCCGACGCTGCCCAGGGGCGCATCGACCAGGCAGGTATCGGCGATGTAGTGCGCGGCAGCCGCGAAACTGGTTATCTCCGCCTCCGCCGGGGCGACGGGGTCGAGCCGCGAGGCCGCAGCAGTGCTGGCGGCGAACGTCATATCACGATCCCTCCGGGCCCCAGCATGTCCAAGCATGTCCTGTGGACCGTTAGTTGCGCAGCTATCGGAACGATAACCGCCAACACTTCATCTTGCAGACCGCACCGACATATTCCCGCACCGGCTGGCTTTGGCAGCATCGGCTTAGCGGATACCCAAATCCCTCAACTACTGACCCAGCGCGTTCTGCATCGCCCCGGCCAGGACATTCACCGCCGGACCCGCGTTGCCGGATTGGCAGACCTTTGCCTGCAGCAACACGTTTTCGCGCAGCCGGGTTTGCACGAAGCACCGGCGGTCGGTGCCCGCCTCCTGCTTGGTCCAGTTCGCGTCGGTGGCAGTCGGCGGTCCACCGTCGAACGTCCACACCTGCGTGAGCCCGTTGTCCAGGTGCATCGCGGTGGTCTGGCCCGAGCAGCCCGCCGTCCGGTCCGTGACCCGGTGGAAGGCGCGGGCCGCGGCGTCGTTGCTGGCGAATACCCCGACCGCCTGCTTGGCGTAATGGTTTTGGTCGTTAGCCGACGTTTGCGTGACGGCCCCGTTGAACGACGCCAGGTCAGGGTCGTTGTACACCTCGGCCACCCCGATGTCGGCCCAGTTGTTACAGACCGGGAGGTCCACCGAGTAGTCCTGGGACGGCTGGGTGAACACCGCCTCCCACCCCATCGGTGCGCCGACGATATTGCCGACCGATCCCCTGCCGAGGACCGCGTAGGACACCACGCCCGGATCCGACGGGTGTGCGTGTGCGACAGGGATCGTCAGCGAGCCGGCGATCAGCCCGAGGCCCACCGCCGCGGCGGCGATCCGCATACGGCTAAACCTTGGCCGAAACTTCGACGTCGATGTTGCCCCGGGTGGCCTTGGAGTATGGGCACACCTGGTGTGCCTGCTCGACCAGGTCGTCAGCGGCGCTCTGCTCGAGGCCCGGCAGGTAGCCGACGATCTTGCCGGTGAGCCCGAACCCGCCCGCGGAGTCCTTGCCGAATCCGACCTCGACCGCGACGTTGGTGGCGTCGTCCAGCTTGACCTTCGCCTTGCCGGCCACCAGCCGCAGCGCACCCAGGAAGCAGGCGGCGTAGCCGGCCGAGAAGAGCTGCTCGGGGTTGGTGCCCTCACCGTTGCCGCCCATCGCCTTAGGAGGCCGGGTCTCCAGGTCGATGCGGCCGTCGTCCGACTTCACGTGGCCGTCACGGCCGCCGCCGGTAGCGGTGGATTCGGTGGTGTAAACGACTTCAATTGTCATAGGTCTCGATCATGCCAGGCTTGACGAACGTCGTCAGCCGAGGTTCGTGCGGACCCGATCTCTCTAGCTGCTGTGAATCCAGCTGGCTCGGAAGAAGTGCAGCCCGGCGCTCGCCTGAGCGCCGGGCTACTGGTTGATAGTTTGCGGCCCCGGGATATCGCGTGCCCCGTGAGCGCGTTGAGTGTTGGAGTTGTTCGGGTGGCTTAACGCGTCGGCGACGGAGAGACCGACGGCGGGACCTGGCTGGGACTGCCGGGGGCAACCGACGGAGCTCCGCTCGACGGGGTCACGCTGGTTCCACCCTGACCCCCCGGGCCATGCCGGTGGTACATCATCCCGTGGTGCTTGTGATGACGGTGGTGGTGGTAACCACCGTGGTGGCCGGAATGCATTCCGAGGCTGTAGCCGGTGAAGAAGATGACCGCGACGATGAACACGATCCCGGCGACGATGGCGACCCACGCCGCGCCCAGGAACACCCTGGGGGTCCTGCGGACGGGTTCCTCGACGGTTGCATGTGCTGGTGCTGTTGCGGTTGAAGACCGCACGGTTGGGGTTTCAGGTGTTTCACTCATGAGACGCATGATGCCTGGGTAAACAGTAGTGACGGCTATGCGCTACTTATGTAGCAGCTGTGAGCTGAAAACCCCTTGTTACCTGGCAAAAGCGCCCACCCACGCCCCTAACCGCGGAACGTCATTGTGGCGCAAACCCGCTCAGCCCTCCCTGGGCACCCTGAGGTGAGCGAGCGCCAGTTCGAATTCGCCGACGTCGTCCTGGTCGAGGCCGAGGTCGCCAAGCATCGCCGTCCGCAACGAGCCCGTCGCCTCCGCACTTCGTTCCATGGTTCCCACGCTGTCATATGTCACCGATGACACCGCTCGCGCGGCGGTGGGGTCGATCAGCAGGCTGGCACTGCAGAAGCCGTCAAAGTCTTCGATGGCCGGCAGCATCTCCCGCTTGTAGAAATCGATGGCACTCTCGAACAGCTCGGGCCGTGCTTTGAGCCAGGTGGCGCGCACGCAGGCACCTGGACTTGTCTGGTGATCGCGGTGCATGACCGCGATCTGCCACAGGTTGTCGATCGGCGAGCCGCCCAGAATCTCTGCGGCTCGCTTGTGCTCCGGCGACATCTGCTCGGCGCTGGCGTGCATCGCCTCTTTGGTCCGCCAGGAGGTGGCAAATATGCATCTGCCCGACCCACGATCGACCAATAGGGACATGCCAAGACAACCGTCCATGCGCTGAAGGACAGGCCAGGTGACATCACGAAAATGCGCGATGCCCGCGTCGATCGACGAGGGTTGCGCCTGAATGGTGGTAGAGCGTGCGTACACGACCAGCCCGTCTCATGCCGGGGCGGCACCCAGGGCGGTGCCGCCGTTTACCGATACGTTCCTCCTACCGATTCGCGCCCGCAATCAATTGGTCGTTTCCGAGTGGATCGCGTTGCCTCTCGGGTTGGTCCTTATTCGCAGGCGATGCCGTCGTTGTCACGGTCAAGTGCCGGGCGGTAGCCCGGGTCGCCCTTGTGCAGCGGTGCTACCCCGGCTGCGCGCGCCTCGGCGCAGTTCTTGTAATAAGGGTCAGCATGGACCGCGCCGGCCCCCAGCAGTAAACCGCTGAGGAGTGCGCCGCCCATAGCGGCGATGATCATTTTCTTCATTGTGCATCTCTTTCTCTCGGGGCTACTCGCTCCAAGTCTTGTTACGCCGGGCAGGAATTCGGGGACCAAAGCCCGCGCTCGTGGGTTCGGGCATCGCTCTGGGCGGCCTTGAATTCCTGCTGATAGCGATAGGGCACGTAGTAGGTGTATTCGTGCGCGTAGCCATCGGCAATCATGTCGAGGTTGAATAGCCGCCCTGAGGTGGTCCAGACGTAGGCCAATGTGCGGCCATATTTGTCGACTGCGTCCTGTGACGCATCAGTCTCCAGATACACCGACTGTCCGCCCAGGATGGTCTTGGCCTGTGCCGAAGCTTCTAAACCGAAGCACTGCACTGGCTTTCGCGGATCCACTGTCTCGGGAGTGTCCATCCCTATCATCCGGATCTTCTGGCGTTTGCTGTTGTTGTCGACCCAGATGGTGTCGCCGTCAACGACTTTGGTCACCGTGAACGGTCCCTGGACCCCCTGTGGCATTGACGGATAGGCCTGAGCAGGACCGCCCAGCATCACGCCTCCCACCAACAGGGCTGCTGCGGTCGCAACTGTCACGATTAGGCGGCGGGCGATCAATATTGATGCTTTCGTTGCGAACTTGGCCTATAACGAACTGGTCGGTGTCGGGATGCAGCAACGATCATCCGAATCATTAGGCGGGAGGCGGCATTCCAGGCACAGGCGGACTGAATGTGGGCTGTCCGGCCATCTGAGGGGGAGCCGGATAGTCCCAGCACGTCCCCGGTCCTTTACCGTCCGTCCCGAGGGATGTGCACACGTGATAGCTGCCGTCTGGATTGAAGCAGGTAGTGCGGACGCCGACGGGCACGTTGTACATGGTGTTCCACTCGGTCCTGCAGTTCTGGCCAGGATCTGCGGAGGCGGTTTCTGCCGCTACCACGGGGGTGATGACGAGCACTGCGCCGATACCGGCCGCAGCGATGACATCCCTCAGAGGTGCTCCTGCGAGCAATTTCTTCATGCGTCGATCCCCTAAAATTTGTGGAATTAGAACAGCACGAACCCACGTCTTTTATTGATTGATTGCGTGCTGTCGGTGAACTTCCGCTCGCGATCGCGACGAGTGACTTTCCCCCGGCCGTCACTGTAAGCGAACATTTGCCAGCTCACCATCAGCCGAACGGATGACAGAGGCTGTCGCCCCATTGTTGAAACTCAGGCTAGACCGTGCAGATGATCAGGGGCTACCGGGTGATACAGGTTTGCGCCTTGTCACTCACCCGACGCCCGGTAGAGGTCGAAAACTCAAATCGCCTGCAGTAAGTCTACTTCGGGCTGGGTGCGAAAAGCTTCATGTAGGCGCGTAATGCACAGCGCCCGTGATCCTCATTACGTCTGGGCAGCGCACTTAGCGCTATCCCTTTGGCCCTCTTTGGATTCGACAAGCTTGCTCTGGCTTCAATCACAATTCGTAGACGCCCAGGATGCCGTCTTGAATCGCTCGGGCAATGAGTGCCGACTTGGTCGGCGCTGGTCTGCCGACCGCCGCGTATTTCGCGCGGGCTCGCTGCAGGTGTGTACGGACTGTTGACGGCTCGATAAAGAGCCTCTTGGCTACCTGCTCTTTGTTCTCGGTCTGAAACCACGCGATGAGGACTTCCCGTTCCCGCTCGCTCAGACGAGGCCGACCCACAGTCCTGTCGCTCAGCAGCGCTTTGGCCATCCTCGGAGCAACGTAGGGCGTATCTGTGCGTGCTGAGCAGATCGCCTCACATAAATGGTTGCCGCTTTCAGACTTTGCGACGTAGCTCACCGCACCAGCATCGAGGCTGGTCAGAATGATTTCGTCGCTGACGAGGTAGGAGTACACAATGACCCGGTTGCCTGCCTGACAGAGCTGACGAAGAGCGCCGAACTCGGGACCGTCGTCGTACTGCAGTGCAAATAGAACGACGTCCACCTCGGATGTCGCCACCGAGTCCATGGACATGAACTCCGCCGGATACGAGTAGTTGCCCACAATCTTGATGGGGGGCTCGCTCCCGCTTAGCCACGCTTCGATACCGGCATGAACGACGTACTGACCGTCGATGATGACGAGCGATATCTCTGGCCGAACCCCGCCTGCCGCAGACACGTCGCTAATTCCCCTGCTAACCGATGTGCCGCACTTCCAATCCGGGGGAGTTCCCATTTCGACAAGGTTGGCAAACATCACGCAGCCGAGGCGTTTGCTGACTCATCGACTCCTCAACGGGCCATGAATCTGCCGAGTTACAACATCAATTGCTATGTCGGATTCATCGGACGCCGAAACTCGCTTCCGGCCACCACCAGAGCCTGCAGGGCACACCGACTAGGAGAGATGCAGCTATATCCAGGTGCTTCGCGGTTGGTTCCTCACGTGCCTGCCTGTCGTACGTTCGACGGACAGGGGCATGACGTGTGAGTCCGTCAGCCCGACGATTGCACGCGGACCAGCTGCGGACTGAAGGCTGGAATAGCAGCTAATCCGGCTTGAACGGGTTGACGGCGAACTGAATCACCCGGTACGGCGCACTCACCCGCGCCCGGGTGTCCCACTGGCTGACGAAGATTCGCAGCTCGTCAAGCGTGGAGCCGGGCGAGATGTATCCGCCATAGGGCTGCGCAAGTCGATTGTCATAGGGGGGTGGCAGACTCTCCGCGGGTTCGGGCCACTCGTCGTGCTGCACAACGGTCGTCACCGGCGCCGCACCCAGCGAGGTGGGATCGTTGGCCACCCGGACCTCCATGTCGCCGGTGCTGGCGTTGAAATAGGACAGCACGGTCTTGCCGTCGATCTGGCGGATGCACATCTCCCCCACCATTTCGGGCCACAGCGGTGTCGGCGGCTTGTTCCAGCCGCCGCCGGGCCCGGCTACCCAGCCCTGCCACCGAGACCGGTCGGTGAATGTCTGCGGCGTCGCCCGATACAGCACTACCGGATCTCTTCGGGCGAAGCTGTTGGCCACGATGTACACCCACCCGCTCGGCGAATCGGGGGTAGGGATCGGGTCGTAATAGCCGCTGATCTGCGTCTGTCGCCCACCCTGATACGACGCATCGCGGCGCGACCCCGTCACGGTCTGCCAGCCGGCGCGCGCCGGTACCGCCATGACCAGCCGCGAACTCTGCGGCTCGAGGTTGTGCGTGGTGGTCACCATCAGGAAGTTGTGCCGGTTGATCTGCACCACGCCAGCAGGTAGCTGCGAGTCCCCGGGCGGTGTGGGGTCGGCCAGCAGCGGTCTGCTGATTCCGGTGACGCCGGTATAGCGCACCCCGGCGGGGTCGTCGACGGAGGCGGTGTCGACGTGCAGCGCCACCGGCGAGTACCAGCCTCCGAACCCGACGCCCTGGCCGGCGAAGCTGTCGCCGCAGACCTGCAGCAACTCGGTGGGGAACTCGACGAACTCGCACAGGTCGGTGGCCCCGATCCCGTAGTCCCCGGTCGGGGTTCCGGTGCCTGCCGTCGGACCGATGCGCAGCACCTGACCCGGTGCCAGCGGCTGCAGGATCGGCTGGGGTATCGGCGCCGGCGGATCGGCGCGTGCGGTCCAAACCCATTGCATCGCAAGCAAACACAACGCCACAACGGAGTACAGCAGGTGGGCGGACCTCACCCGCGGATCACAATTCGGCGACCAGCAGCTCGGCGATCTGGATGGTGTTCAGCGCCGCTCCCTTGCGCAAGTTGTCGCCCGAAATGAACAGGGCCAGTCCTCGCCCGTCCGGCACCCCGGGGTCATGACGGATGCGCCCGACGAGCGAGTCGTCGATTCCGGCGGCGGCCAACGGTGTCGGAACATCAACCAGCTGCACTCCCGGGGCACCGTCGAGCAGTTCCCGGGCTCGTTCGGGTGACAGCGGCCGGGCGAACTCGGCGTTGATGGACAGCGAATGTCCGGTGTAGACCGGTACCCGCACACAGGTGCCGCTGACCTGCAGGTCGGGGATGCCGAGGATCTTGCGGCTTTCGTGGCGCAGCTTCTGGTCCTCGTCGGTTTCGCCGGAGCCGTCGTCCACCAGGGAACCGGCCAGCGGCAAGACGTTGAACGCGATCGGCGCGACGTAGGCCTTCGGCGGCGGAAACTCGAGGGCGCTGCCGTCGTGCACCAGCTGATCGGCGTCGTCGACCACCGCGCGCGCCTGCGCGGCCAGCTCAGCCACCCCGGCCACGCCGGTTCCGGAGACCGCTTGATACGTCGAGGCGATCATGCGCACCAGCTGGGCTT
The DNA here is from genome assembly GCF_059812725.1 of Mycobacterium sp. NGS41. Lineage (NCBI taxonomy): Bacteria > Bacillati > Actinomycetota > Actinomycetes > Mycobacteriales > Mycobacteriaceae > Mycobacterium > Mycobacterium sp. NGS41. The sequence continues at coordinate 99,119 of NZ_JCALDF010000007.1, read as the reverse complement.
CGTCGTGCAGCACCTTGAGTACCGGCATCGCCACCATCGTGGTGCAGTTCGGGTTGGCGATGATGCCTTTTTTGAGGGTCCCGGCGCGGCGGACGTCTCTTTCGAAGTTCACCTCGGACACCACCAACGGCACCTCGGGGTCTTTGCGCCACGCCGACGAGTTGTCGATGATCGTCACCCCGGCGGCGGCGAACCGCGGCGCCTGCGCCAGCGACGTCGTCTTGCCGGCCGAGAACAGCGCGATGTCCAGGCCGGTCGGATCGGCGGTCGCGGCGTCTTCGACTTCGATCTCCTGGCCGCGGAAAGGCAGCTTGCGGCCTTGTGAACGGGCCGACGCGAAGAACCGCACCGTGTCGGCCGGGAAGTCGCGCTCGTCGAGCAACGCGCGCATCACCTGCCCCACCTGACCGGTGGCACCAACTACGCCTATCGCAACCATTTATCGTCCCGTCCCCGCATACACCGTCGCCGACTCCTCACCGCCGAGCCCGAACGCCTCATGCAACGCCACGACGGCCTTGTCTAGTTCGGTGTCGCGGCACAACACCGAGATGCGGATTTCCGAAGTGGAGATCAGATCGATGTTGACCCCGACGGCGGCGAGCGCCTCGCAGAAGGTTGCCGTGACGCCGGGGTGGCTGCGCATTCCGGCGCCGATCAGCGACACCTTGCCGATGTGGTCGTCATAGAGCAGCTGGGTGAAGCCGATCTCTTCCTTGAGCGAGTCGAGCTTGGCCACCGCGGTGGGCCCGATTTCGCGGGAGCAGGTGAACGTGATGTCGGTCTTGCCGTCCTCGACCTTGGAGACGTTCTGCAGCACCATGTCGATGTTGACGTCGGCGTCGGCGATGGCCCGGAACACCCGTGCCGCGTAGCCCGGGATGTCGGGAATCCCGACGACGGTCACCTTGGCCTCACTGCGATCGTGCGCTACACCGGTCAGGATGGGGTCTTCCATGGGTATGTCCTTGATCGATCCGACAACGACGGTGCCCAGCTTGTCCGAATACGACGACCGGACGTGCACCGGCATGTTGTAGCGGCGGGCGTATTCCACGCAGCGCAGCATCAGCACCTTGGCGCCGCAGGCCGCCATTTCGAGCATCTCCTCGAAAGTGACCGTGTCGAGCTTGCGGGCGTTGTGCACGATTCGCGGGTCCGCGCTGAAAATGCCGTCCACGTCGGTGTAGATCTCGCAGACGTCGGCCCGCAGCGCCGAGGCCAGCGCGACCGCCGTGGTGTCCGAGCCGCCGCGGCCCAGCGTGGTGACGTCCCGGGTGTCCTGGCTGACGCCCTGGAATCCGGCTACCAGAACCACGCGCCCTTCGTCCAGCGCGGCCTGCAGCCGTCCGGGCGTGACATCGATGATTTTCGCGTTGCCATGGGTCCCGGTGGTGATCACGCCGGCCTGCGACCCGGTGAACGACCGGGCATGCGCGCCGAGCGATTCGATCGCCATCGCCACCAGCGCATTGGAGATTCGCTCGCCGGCGGTCAGCAGCATGTCCAGTTCCCGGGGCGGTGGGACTGGGCAGACCTGCTGAGCGAGATCCAGCAGGTCGTCGGTGGTGTCGCCCATCGCAGACACCACCACGACGACGTCGTTGCCCTGCTTTTTGGTCTCCACGATGCGCTCGGCGACACGGCGGATCCGGTCGGCGTCGGACACCGAGGATCCGCCGTACTTCTGCACGACGAGCGCCACTGATCTTTCCTGTCTCGGACTCGAGGTGTTGGTCCCGAATTAAGTCCACAACAGAATACTTGGCGGCGCACCTCAAATTTCTCGGCTCTGCGGGTGCCGACGCGTATCAGGGAATGGAGTGCGAGCTGAGGGATTCTAAAGCGCGCCTGCGGCGTCCAGTGTGAGCTGGTGGCATTGCGCGTGAAGCCACGGCGTCGCGGGTGAAGGCACGGCGTTGCGCGTTACGCCTGGGCGGAAATTAGCGCCGATGCCCGCCCTACGTTCACCCTGAACGCCGTAACTTCACGCTGAAAGCCGTCACTTCACACTCAGGCCCCGGGTACCGGTGGCTCGACCGCGGGTTTTGGCCACGGAGCGGATCGCGGTAGAGTGCACAACGTGCAGCGGGTGCTCCTCCTCGGACGCCGCGACGGGGTCTGATCCAGACCGGCTTCCCGTCGCGGGCGGTGGCGATGCGCTGGTCTGAGGTTCCTTCTCACATCCCCGGAGCAAATACCGTGACTATTTCTGATTCACCCGACGCGTATACCGAGTCTGCTAAAGCTCGCGCTGTAGTAAAACCTTCCGGGCCGCGCAGGCCTGGTCAGCCCGTATGGAATCCCCAACGGGGTACGTCGATGCCGATCCACCGGTACCGGCCGTTCGCCGACGAAGTCGAGCCCGTCACCCTCGCCGACCGCACCTGGCCGGACCGCGTCATCAGTCGCGCTCCGCTGTGGTGCGCAGTAGACCTGCGCGACGGCAATCAAGCGCTGATCGACCCGATGAGCCCGGCCCGCAAGCGCCGCATGTTCGACCTGCTGGTTCGCATGGGTTACAAGGAGATCGAAGTCGGGTTCCCCTCGGCGAGCCAGACCGACTTCGACTTCGTCCGCGACATCATCACCGGCGGCGCCATTCCCGACGACGTCACCATTCAGGTGCTGACCCAGTGCCGGCCCGAGCTGATCGAGCGCACTTTCGAGGCGTGCGAGGGAGCACCGCGGGCCATCGTGCACTTCTACAACTCGACGTCAATCCTGCAGCGCCGCGTCGTCTTTCACGCCGACCGGGCCGCGGTACAGGCCATCGCGACCGACGGCGCCCGCAAATGCGTCGAGGAAGCCGCCAAGTACCCCGGGACGCAGTGGCGCTTCGAGTATTCGCCGGAGTCCTACACCGGGACCGAACTGGAATACGCCAAGCAGGTATGCGACGCCGTCGGCGAGATCATCCAACCGACGCCGGACAACCCGATCATCTTCAACCTGCCCGCCACAGTCGAGATGGCGACCCCCAACGTCTACGCCGACTCGATCGAGTGGATGAGCCGCAACCTGGCCAACCGGGAGTCGGTCATCCTCAGCCTGCATCCGCACAACGACCGCGGAACCGCCGTCGCCGCAGCAGAATTGGGCTATGCCGCCGGCGCCGACCGGATCGAGGGCTGCCTCTTCGGCAACGGCGAGCGCACCGGCAACGTCTGCCTGGTGACGCTGGGGCTGAACCTGTTCTCCCGCGGCGTGGACCCGCAGATCGACTTCTCCAACATCGACGAGATCCGGCGCACCGTGGAGTACTGCAACCAGCTGCCGGTACACGAGCGTCACCCCTACGGCGGCGACCTGGTCTACACGGCGTTCTCCGGCAGCCATCAGGACGCCATCAACAAGGGGCTGGACGCGATGAAGGTCGACGCCGACGCCGCCGACTCCGACGTCGAGGACATCCTGTGGCAGGTGCCGTACCTGCCGATCGACCCCAAGGACGTCGGCCGCACCTACGAGGCGGTGATCCGGGTCAACTCGCAGTCCGGCAAGGGCGGGGTGGCCTACATCATGAAGGCCGACCACGGCCTGGCCCTGCCGCGACGGCTGCAGATCGAGTTCTCCAGGGTGATCCAGCAGATCAGTGAAGGAGAAGGCGGAGAGGGCCGCGAGGTCTCGCCGAAGGAGATGTGGGAGGCGTTCTCCGAGGAGTACCTGGGGCCGATACTCCCACTGGAGCGCATCAGGCAGCGCGTCGACGCCCCCGAGGAAGACACCGGCACGACCAGCATTACCGCGACGGTCAAGATCAACGGGGTGGAAACCGAGATCAGCGGCGGCGGCAATGGCCCGTTGGACGCGTTCGTCGATGCGCTGCGCAGCGTCGGTTTCGAGGTTGCGGTCCTGGACTACTCCGAGCATGCGATGAGTGCGGGCGGTGACGCGCAGGCGGCAGCCTACGTGGAGGCCGCCATTGCAGGGCACACCGTTTGGGGCGTGGGGATCGCGCCGTCGATCACCACAGCTTCGCTGCGGGCTGTGGTGTCGGCGGTGAACCGGGCGCTCGCGCGATAGCTCCCCGCGCCGATGTCGCTAGGTGTGTGACACCGCGGCGGCGATCTTGCTGACGACCTGGCCCGCTTGGCTGGTTGTGTCGAAGCCGCACCACAACGCATCGATGATGACGTTGTTGCGCAGTCCCATCGCGCGCTGGCAGGTATAGCCGTAACCCTCGTTGGGGGTCTGCGTGGCGGTCAGGGTGTTGTCGTTCGTCGCCACATCGCTGAATGTCCATGCGGCCGCGGGACGGCCTGGCCGGAGGACGATCGCGGACCTGCCGGCGCATTTGGACCAGCGTTGTTTGGATTGCTGGAAGAACTGCTGCGCTGCTGCGACGTCGGGGAAAGCGACCAGCCCTTGAATCAGCGTGTGTCGCGCGCTGCCGCGCGATCCGGCGTCGTTGAGAATCTGTCCGCTAACGGCGTTCCAGTTGCTGTCGCGGTAGACGGTCTGTTCGATCGGCGAGTAGATGTCCAGGCAGCTCAGGTCGATCAAGGTGTCGTCGTCACTGGCCATTCCGGAGATCGGTTTGCGTAGCGCCAGGTCGGTCGATCCACCAATGGCGTTGACTTCGCTCGGCGAGAGCAGCAGGCCGTCCAGTTGCGCGGCCTGGATGGGCGTGGGCTGCCAACGCCCGAGGTCGGGTGCTGCGGCGGGTCGGCCGGAGGTGGTGACCGTGCAGCCGGTCAATGTCAGGCACAGACCCGCGGCGGCGAGTGTGACACCGCGCAAAGCGGCACGGATTCGATTCGTTTGCCGGGTGCCGTTGACTGCGGTCATCGGAAGCTTTCCTTTCCGCCTATTAGGCCAGTTCGTCAGGGGAGGCGATGCGATGCCGGGTCCGGCTAAGCGACCGAACCGGGTAGCCGCCGTGCTCGGCCAGCGAACGCAAGCGCCGTAGCGCGTACTCACGCGCCCGACCGGACTCCGGGATCACGACCCCGGCCCACAGTCCTTCGACATCCGGCAATTCCCAAGCCTCGCGGGCGCAGAGCCAGCGCCGAGGGCAGGCGATGCAAAGCGCCTTCGCTTCGTCGTCGGGGGCGGTGGTGGTCCACCGGTCCGGGTCGGCGGCGCAGACCGGAACGAACCCCTCGCGCGGCCGCCACAGTCGCGCCACAGGTGCACTCATAGCTTCTTACTCCCCCTTTTCCGAAGCAGGATGCAACGACTGTAACCGAAGCGGTGCCGTAGCGCAACGCTAAATCCGTAGCGTCTACGACTAAGTGGGCGACACGGCTGCGCAAGGCGCTATCTTGGATGAGTGACCAGCAGAAATAGGAGGTTTAAGCGCTATGGCTAGCTGTCGCGTGGACCTGCGGCGCGACGTAATGACGTAGAAAAATCGAAGCGGATCTGTGGATTCACGGCGGTATGTGTCCTAGGAAAGATGTAGCATCTGTAAGCGCAGCATGCAGGGACCACGGGAGTAAGCAGTGACAACTGACCACGGCGCGACGGCGTCCGCACCCGCCCTGGCGGTAACAATCGGGCCGGACACGCGGACTTTTGACCCGCTGGGCGGCGTCGCCGTCGTCGGGAGAGACGCCGGGGCGTCGATGCGGATCAGCGACGACCGAATCTCCCGCTGGCATCTTCGGCTGGAACCGCGACGAGACGGGTGGGAAGCCATCGACACCAGTACCAACGGCATGTACCTCGACGGCGTGCGCCGCAGTTCGGTGCTCATCACGGGCCCCACCACTATTCATTTGGGTGCCCCCGACGGGATTCCGGTCAGCGTGACGCCCAGTGATGTGGCCGATCTGTCCTTGGAAACCACTGGTGTGCTCGACATCGCCGAGCCCGACGAGGACGAATGGTGGGAGGACGAGACCGATCTCGGGGTCGCGCGCGCGGGCCGGGCGGTGGCCGCGCGGCGAAACGAACTCGAGCTCACGCAGCGCAGCCTGGCCAGAGACAAGATCATCAACGCCGGCACGCTAATCGCGTTCGAGAAGGGCCGCAGCTGGCCGCGACGCGCGACGCTGTCCAAGTTGGAAAAGGTGTTGGACTGGCCCCCGGGCACCATCGCTCGCATCCGCAGCGGAGCTGACGCGGCACCCGGCACATTCGGCGCACCCAGCGCGGAAGCGGCGGTTCCCTCCGACCGAGCGACCGAAGCATTCAGCGACACCGTCCGGGCACCGCTGATGGCCGAGGCGGTCGAGCTGGCCATGCACAGCATCACCGCGGCTGTCACCGCCCTGCCCGAGCCGTCGGATCCCGAGTTCACGACCAGAGCCAGCAGCATCCTCGCTGACCTGCGCAAACTCGAGAAGGTGGCGGCCAACGCAGCCCGCAATGCCAAAGGGACGCCGTCTGTCGTTTTGGCGCTGAGCAGCGTGCGCCGCACCTACAACGACCTGATGACCCGCGCCGCGCGATCGCCCCGGGCCACGCTGGGTCAGCGGCTGCACGGAGCCCGTCATCGTGCCGAAATCAGCCTCGAAGAGGCCGCGACGGCCGTCGGCCTGCCGATCGACGTCGTCGAAGATGCCGAGGCCGACCGCCCCATCCCCCAGGATGCCGCCGAGGCGCTCACGACGCTCATCGCTCAACTGACGATGGGCTAGCGCAGCGCGCTTATTGTTGCAGTAGCTCTATAACCGTAGCAGTGCTACGGTTTCGCTGTACGCACAAGTAACGAAGAGGTAGGACCATGAGCGCGCCGCACGGATTCGCCGTCCCGTTTCAGCCGTGGCAGTACCGCCAGCCGCTACCCCATTCGGCGGCTACACCGTGGCCGCCGTTCGCACCGCAATACTCCGCGCCGCAGCCCGCCGGGCCCGGTTATTTCGCGGCCCCGACCGGCTTCGGGGGCTACCGTCCGGCACCGGCTGGGCACTCGAAACAGGCCATGCTGCTCACTGTGGGTGTGCTCGGCGCCCTCGTCGTCGCGCTTCTGCTGATACTGGGCTTCGGCGCGCCCGGCTGGTTTCTTACCCGCCAACTCGACGTCCGCCAGGCGCAATCGGGCGTCGAAAGCATCCTGACCGACCCCGCCGGCTACGGCGCCAAGAACGTCAACAACATCGTCTGCAACGGCGGACACAACCCCACGGTCACGAAGGGGGCCACCTTCACCTGCGAGGCGACCGTCGACGGCGTGCGATGGCAGTTTCCCGTCCGATTCACCGACCGCGCAGGCAACTACCAGGTCGGTCGGCCGCAGTAGTCGAGTTCCCTTGCGGCGCTTCACAACCGGTTGCGGCCCGCGATCGCGGTGACGAGCCGCACCGCCTCGTCGGTGATGCCGTAACCGGTGACGCGCACGTCGATCACCACATTGTTGGCCGCTCGCATCGCGTGCGAGCTACGCCATCCCGAGGTCGTGTCCGTCTGATCCGCGTCAACGACGTCCACTCCCTCCACCGCCCGCGGGTTGCTCATATTCCAGCGACGCGTCGGCCTGTCCTTGGACGTGATCGTCAGAACCGCATTGGCGCACGGCTTCCAGGCCCGGACCGTCGCAGCAACGAACGCCTGCGCTGCAGCGGGGGTATCGAAGGCGACCACCGCCTCGTCGATATTGCGCTGTGCGGCCAGGTCCGTGTCGTCGAGTCGGGCTCCACGCATCTCCCCGTAGTGACTGCCGCTATACGCCGGTTCCATCGCATTGGCCGTCAGCGCCAGGCATTCTGGGCGCGAATACACGTCGCCCTGCGGCCATCCGGGCAGCGAGCGGTAGCGGTAGTAAGTCCGCAGCGTGCTGGTGCCCAGGACCGCGTTGACCGCGGACTCGTCGGCCAACATGCCGGCCAGCTGGTCGACCACCTGCGGCGAATCCGCATGATGCACCGGCCTGATACACGCCGGCAGCGAGGCCGCGCCGATCATCAGGACGGCAAGGGCACCAGCGCGCATCGCCTTCGACTGCGACCTGACGCCGATGCCACAACCACGCACGACGACCCCTTGCTCGACCCGGGCGGACCATTCCAAGTTAAGCCCTCGACACATTGACAGCGACGGCGAAACCAGCGGGCCTACACCGAGGCGCGCAGGTGGCCCAACAGCGCAATGGCTTCGCCGCGTTCGTCCTCGTCCAGCCAGGGCAGCACCTTGATGATCCCGTCTTCCGCCTGCCGCGCCGAGCGGGTGATCTGGGCCAGCAGACCTTCCCGGGCCCGCGGCTGCATGCCGTGGCTCTGCCGGACCAGCTCCGCCCGCATCTCCAGCACCTGACGGGCCATGGCGAAGCGGTCGGCGGCGGCCGCGTCTGGCCGGGGCCGCGCCGGGGTGGGCGCACCGCCGTCCAGCACCGTTTCGATGCTGCCGATCTCCCATTGCAAAACCCGCTCCAACGCCCGGCGCACCCGCGGGCTGAGCCGCCTGGAGCGGTTGTTCTCGAGTGCACGCAACGTCTCCACCGAAGGACCGCCACCCCGGGCGACGTCCACTTGAGTCAAGCCCAGCTCCGCGCGACGGTCGCGGACTTGGTGGCCGAGCTTTTCCCACAACATGATGTCCACCATCTTGCCGCATCGGCCGGTAAAAAGCGGTGAAGTCGGCGCGGTGCTCCCCGGGGGTCGGCGCGCTCGCTGAATAGCCACTTCAGCGCGGTAAATTCGCTGATTTGACGATTTGCTGCCGCTCTCGCGGCTCACTCTGTACCGCCAGATAGCCCTGTCTTAGCTGCTAATTGCCGGTTAATGCCTGACCGTAGCCAAGTTGCAATTACAGAGCCAAGCAGAAAGGCGAGGGCAATGACGATCGCCGGTCACATCACGACCCGTACCGAAGATGGCGGCATCGAGCGGATCAGCGCGCTGGGCACCGACCGCAGCGAGATCTGCGGCGCCTTCAAACCACCCGGGCAGTGCACCTGGTCGTTCTACGTCACCACGCGTGTCGTCAGGAAAGTCCAGCAACCGGCTACCCCGTCTATCCCCGGGCACCTGTACGTGCGCAGCCGCCAACAGGCCCGTCAGTGGGTCGAACTCATCGCCGCCCTCTACGCGCAGGCTTCGTGACTCGCTGCACGCGGAGTTTCTAGAAAAGGGCGAACTGCTCGTCGACCATGCGGGTGTCGGTGAATTCCTCCATGCCGCGCCCGCCGGCGACGGAGCCGACGCCGTCCATGAAGTGGGCGTCGGAAACCACCGGTACCCCCAGCTGTAGGGCGTGATAGCCCTTGCCCTGCTCTGGCGCGCTCTCGTTGCAGACCACCAGTGACGTCTCCCGGTCGACGTCGTCGCTGTAAGCCAGTCCGGCGTGCAGGATCCGCTCGACGAGCTCCTCGTGGGTCCGTCCTACCTCGGCGGCCAGTGCTACCCGCATGCCCTGCACCAGCGGTCTGCCGCGGACGTAGCGGCCCGGGTTGAGATACGGACAAGGCATCCGGGAAGCCAGCGCCTTGAGCGGTCGCAGCTCGTCGTGCGTCACCCGACCGTTGGGCCAGCGGCGCCGGGTAACCGGATGTACCGGCAGCCAGACGTCGCATTCGCGGGCCCGGCCGAGCGCTGCGGCCAGCACCCCCGTCAACACCATGGCGTCGTCGAAAGCGTCGTGCGGGCGCCGCTGGCTCACCCCCCAGTGCGCCGCCAGCGTCTCCAGCCGCAGATTGTCGATGCCGAGGTCCAGCCGACGGGCCAGCTCGATCGTGCACATGACGGTGTCGACGGGGAGTTCGGCTTCGGCGATCTCGGCCTCGGCGGCCAAAAACGCGTAGTCGAACGCGACGTTGTGGGCCACCAGCGTGCGGCCGCGCAGTACTTCCACCACGTCGCCGACTATGTCGGCGAACTGCGGCTGATCTTCCAGCATCGCTGTGGTCAGGCCGTGCACATGGGTGGGGCCCGGGTCTACACCGGGATTAAGCAGACTGACCACGGATTGCTCCACTCGGCCGTCGACGTCCAGCCCGAGGGCGGCGATGCTGATGATCCGGGCCTGACCAGGACGAAAGCCCGAGGTCTCGACGTCGATGACGGCCCAACCCTCGTCCGGGTGGCTGGCCGGCCGTCCCCAGGTATGGCTCATGGCTTGAGAATGGCATGTCCAACCGACATCGCCCGGTCGCTGCGCATCGTGTCGGCGCTTTAAACCGATCGCCCTTAAACTGCGCGGGTGGTTACCACCCGCGCACGTCTGGCCCTGGCCGCCGGAGCCGGCGCGCGCTGGGCGTCACGGGTGACTGGCCGCGGGGCCGGAGCAATGATCGGCGGCCTGGTCGCGATGACGCTGGACCGCTCGGTGCTGCGCCAGCTCGGGGTGGGGCGGCGCACGGTCATCGTGACCGGCACCAACGGCAAATCGACGACCACCCGGATGACCGCGGCGGCGTTGGGCACGTTGGGTGCAGTGGCTACCAATGCCGAGGGCGCCAACATGGACGCCGGCCTGGTGGCCGCGCTGGCCGCCGACCGTCGGGCCATGCTGGCAGCGTTGGAGGTCGACGAGATGCACGTGCCACATGTGTCCGACGCCGTCGAACCCACGGCCATCGTGCTGCTCAACCTTTCCCGCGACCAGCTGGACCGCGTCGGCGAAATCAACATGATCGAACGCATGCTGCGGGCCGGCCTGGCGGGGCATCCCAAGGTGACCGTCGTTGCCAATTGTGATGACGTTCTGATGACATCGGCCGCCTACGACAGCCCCAACGTCGTGTGGGTTGCCGCGGGCGGCGCCTGGGCGAACGACTCGGTCAGCTGCCCGCGCAGCGGCGAAGTCATCGTCCGCGACGGCGGCGATTGGTATTCCACCGGCGCCGACTTCAAACGGCCCAGCCCACATTGGTGGTTCGACGACGACACCCTCTACGGGCCCGACGGCCTTGCCCTGCCGATGCGCCTGGCGCTGCCCGGTTCGGTGAATCGCGGCAACGCTGCCCACGCCGTCGCGGCAGCCGTCGCATTGGGCGCCGATCCGGCTCAGGCCGTCGCGGCGGTATCCACCGTCGACGAAGTGGCCGGGCGCTACCGGACCGTGCGCATCGGCCTGCACGAAGCGCGGATCCTGCTGGCCAAGAACCCCGCCGGTTGGCAGGAAGCATTGTCGATGGTGGATAAGCATGCGAATGGGGTGGTCATCGCGGTCAACGGGCAAATTCCCGACGGCGAGGATCTGTCGTGGCTGTGGGATGTGCGCTTCGAGCACTTCGGGGACACGCCCGTGGTCGCCGCCGGCGAACGCGGCACCGACCTCGCGGTCCGTCTGGGCTATGCGGGTGTGCACCACGCCCTGGTGCACGACACCCTGGCCGCCATCGCATCGTGCCCGCCCGGGCGGGTGGAAGTCGTCGCCAACTACACCGCATTCCTTCAGCTGCAGCGGAGGTTGGCGCGGCATGGCTGATTCAGTAGTGCGGATCGGACTGGTGCTGCCCGACGTGATGGGCACCTACGGCGACGGCGGCAACGCCGTGGTGCTGCGTCAACGGCTGCTGTTGCGGGACATCGCCGCCGAGGTCGTCGAGATCACGCTGGCCGATCCGGTGCCGGACTCGCTGGACCTCTACACGCTCGGGGGGGCGGAGGATTACGCGCAGCGGCTGGCCACCCGGCACCTGCAGCAGTACCCCGGCCTGCAGCGCGCGGCCGCCCGGGGCGCGCCCGTGCTGGCCATTTGCGCCGCCATCCAAGTGCTCGGGCATTGGTACGAGACGTCTGCGGGAGAACGGGTCGACGGAGTGGGCCTGCTGGATCTGACCACTTCGCCGCAGGATGCCCGCACCATCGGCGAGCTGGTCAGCAAGCCGTTGCTGACCGGCTTGACGCAGCGGTTGACCGGTTTCGAAAACCACCGCGGCGGCACCGTCCTGGGCGCGCAGGCATCACCGCTGGGCACGGTGGTCAAGGGTGCGGGCAACCGGGCCGGCGATGGCATTGACGGCGCGGTTCAGGGCAACGTCGTCGCTACCTACATGCACGGACCATGCCTGGCCCGCAACCCGGAGCTCGCCGACCTGCTGCTTTCCAAGGTCGTCGGGGAGCTGGCGCCGCTGGAGCTGCCCGAGGTGGAGCTGCTGCGCCGCGAGCGGCTGTCGGCGCGCTAAGGCCTAAGGCCGCCATCCCCGAGACAAGAGCGCGTCACGCACCCGGATCACTATGTCGTCGCAGGTGTCCTCGGCGATGATCCGGATGACGATCCAGCCCAACTTCGCGAGCTTGCGCAGCCGCCGCTGATCGCGGACGTACTGCAGGCGGTCGCTGCGATGCTGATCGCCGTCGTACTCGACGGCCACACCAAAGTCTTCCCACCCCATATCGAGCACGCCAACCCGTCGCCAGTTTTCATGCACAGGTATCTGTGTTGTCGGCAGGGGAAAGCCCGCATCGATCAGCAGTAGCCGCAGCCAGGTCTCCTTGGGCGACGCCGCACCGCCGTCGACCAACGGCAATACCGTCCGCAGCCGCCGGATCCCGCGGGCACCCGCGTAACGCTTAGTGAGCAGCAGCACGTCCTCGTTGGAGAACGGCGTGGCTCGCATCAGGGCGTCCATCCGCGCCAACGCCTGGCCGCGCGGCAGGTGCCGACCGAGGTCGTAGGCGGTGCGCGCCGGCGTGGTGACGGGCAGACCCAGCGCGCGGGTGATCTCGTCGTCACCCAGGGTCTCGTCGCGTGCGATAACTCCGCGCGGTGGCCTGGTGTTGGACCAGACCAGCTCGATCGGGGTGTCGGCGTCGACCCATCGCGCACCGTGCAGTGCCGAAGCGCCGACCCCAGCGATGACCGCTCGGGAACCGGACCACAACCATGCGCCAGTCGTCCGGTCTCGTAATGACAGGTCATGACCCTTCGGCGCGAGACACCCGGATAAACGCGGCGATACCACCGTTGCAGCTCATGCCGAGACACTTCCCCACTACCGATGAACACCGCCGTCATGGTTGGCATGTTGTCAGCGAGGACCGACAGTTCGCCGAGGCTGTAAATCTGCAGCGAAAGTGCGAGTAACGGCCTGCAAAATTACAGGCTCGGCGACGGGACGCCACGGCGCCGCGGCGGCGCGGCGAAGGCGCTAGACCATGGCGCGGCGGCCGGTCAACGCTCGACCGAGAGTCAGCTCGTCGGCGAACTCGAGGTCGCCGCCCATCGGCAGACCGGATGCAATCCGCGTCACCGTCAGGCCGGGGATGTCACGCAGCATGCGAACCAGGTAGGTGGCGGTCGCCTCGCCCTCGGTGTTCGGGTCGGTGGCGATGATCACCTCGGTGATGTCGACGCCGTCGACCCGCTCACCGATGCGGCTCAGCAGCTCACGGATGCGCAGCTGCTCGGGACCGATCCCGGACAGCGGGTCAAGCGCGCCACCGAGGACGTGATAGCGCCCCCGGAATTCGCGAGTGCGCTCGACGGCCTGGATATCCTTCGGCTCCTCGACGACGCACACCACAGACGCATCTCTACGGGTATCAGCACAAATTCTGCACCGCTCGTCGTCGGAGACATTGCCGCACACCGCGCAGAACTGCACGCCTTCGCGGACCTTCGCCAGCACGGCGGTCAGCCGGTCGATCTCCGGCGGCTCGACCGACAGCAGGTGGAAGGCGATGCGCTGCGCGCTCTTCGGCCCGATACCCGGCAGCTTGCCGAGCTCGTCGATCAGATCCTGGACGGGTCCTTCAAACATGTCGGTACAAGTCAGGGACCGGCGACGCCCGGCGCACTCGGCGGGCTCGGCGGGCTCGGCGGCGTCATGGCTCCGGCCAACGCCCCCAGCCGCTCCTGCGCCATTTTCGTGACTTGCCTAGACGCGTCAGCCATGGCGCCGACGATCAGGTCCTGCAAGGTCTCGACGTCGGACGGGTCGACGACCTTGGGGTCGATGGTCACCGAGACCACCTCGCCGCTGCCCTTCACGAGGACCTTGACCAACCCGCCGCCGGCTTGCCCGAGCAACTCGGCGTTCGCCAACTGCTGCTGAGCTTCCATCAGCTTTTGCTGCATCTGCTGCGCCTGAGCGAGCAGCGCCGACATATCGCCTCCGGGTTGCATGACAGTCCCCTCGCATCTTGGTCTCGAGTTGGTTTCGCCTGCGGTTGTCGCGCGATTCGAAACACCCAGCGTAGACCGCGCGACGTTACCTTTGCGCCGTGGACGTACCAGATGGCCCCCGTGTCGGGACAGGTGTCGGCATACGAACGATCATCGGCATAGTCGGCATAGTTGTTGCCGCTGCGACGGCGATCATGCCGGCAGCCACTGCAGCCCCCTCCAACATCGCCGGCATGGTCGTGTTCATCGACCCCGGCCACAACGGGGCCAACGACGCCTCGATCGCCAGGCAGGTGCCCACCGGCCGCGGGGGCACCAAGGACTGCCAGGCCAGTGGAACCTCGACGAACACCGGCTATCAGGAACACACCTTCACCTGGGACACGGCACTGCGAGTCCGCGCCGCGCTGAACGCCCTGGGTGTCCGGACCGCGATGTCCCGCGCCAACGACAACGCGCTGGGTCCGTGTGTCGACCAACGCGCGGAGATGGCCAACGCCATTCACCCCAACGCCGTCATCAGCCTGCATGGCGACGGCGGCCCGGCGTCCGGCCGCGGGTTCCACGTCAACTACTCCGCACCGCCGCTCAACGCCGCACAGGCGGGGCCGTCGGTGCAGTACGCCAGAATCATGCGTGACCAGCTGCAGGCCTCGGGGATTCCGCCCGCCAACTACATCGGCCAAAGCGGGCTCTACGGTCGTTCGGACCTGGCCGGTCTGAACTTGGCGCAGTATCCGTCGGTTCTCGTCGAGCTGGGCAACATGAAAAACCCTGCCGATTCGGCGTTGATGGAGTCCCCCGAAGGCCGGCAGAAGTACGCCGACGCAGTGGTCCGCGGCATCGCCGGTTTCCTCGCCACCCAGGGCCAGGCGCGTTAGCGCGGCGAGCAGACGCAGAATCGCCCGGTTTCGTGCCGAAACAGGCGATTCTGCGTCTGCTCGGCCTACGAGGCCTCCAGTTCCTTCTTCAGGTTGGCCAGCACCTCGGCCTGAATCTTCTTCAGCCCCAGCGGCGCAAAGGTCTTCTCGAAGAAGCCCTTGACACCGCCGGCGCCATTCCAGGTGGTCTTGACGGTGACGCTGGATCCGGGTCCGGCGGGAGTCACCGTCCAGTTGGTGACCATGGACGAGTTCGCGTCCTTCTCGATGACGGTGTGGCCCGCCACGTCGACGTTGACTTGCACATCGCGCACGCGTGATTCGGTGGCCTGCAGCCGCCATTTGGCGACGGTGCCCTGCCCTTGTCCGCCCTCGAGCACCTCGTACTCGCTGTAGTGCGGGGAAAGGATTTTCGGGCGGACGTTCTGATAATCCGCGACTGCAGCCAGTGCGGCCGCGGGCTCAGCATTGACCAAGATCGTGCTGGCTGCGCTCACCTGTCCCATCAGGCGCAACTCCTCGTCTCGTGATTGCGGTGTCGCTCGCGCGCGGGTGCACGCGGTGTCATCGGAGACTAGGGTATATGTGGTGCCTGTCCCCAGATCCGCCCTGTCGGCTCACACGTCGGGCGTAGAGCGGTTGCTGGCGAGCTACCGATCCATCCCCGCGACATCGACGGTCCGACTCGCCAAGCCGACCTCAAATCTGTTCCGCGCCCGCGCCAAACGCGATGCACCCGGTCTGGACGTCTCCGGATTGACCGGTGTCATCAGCGTCGATCCCGACGCCCGCACCGCCGACGTGGCCGGCATGTGCACCTACGAGACTCTCGTCGAGGAGACGCTGCCTTACGGCCTTTCGCCGCTGGTGGTGCCGCAACTGAAGACCATCACCTTGGGCGGTGCCGTCACCGGATTGGGTATCGAGTCGGCGTCGTTCCGAAACGGTCTGCCCCACGAATCGGTGCTGGAAATGGATATCCTCACCGGCGCCGGCGAATTGCTCACCGTGTCCCCCGAAACGCACTCCGATCTCTACCGCGCGTTTCCGAATTCCTATGGGACACTGGGGTATTCGACTAGATTGCGAATCGAGCTGGAGCCCGTCGCGCCGTTTGTGACACTGCGGCACATACGATTTCACTCATTGACCGAGATGGTCGCCGCGATGGCCCGCATCGTCGACACCGGCGGACTGGAGGGCGCACCGGTGCACTATCTGGACGGGGTGGTGTTCAGCGCCGACGAGAGCTACCTCTGCGTGGGCAGCCGGACCACCACCCCTGGGCCCGTCAGCGACTACACCGGGAAAGACATCTACTACCGGTCCATCCAGCACGATGCCGGCGTCAAGGAAGACCGGCTGACCATCCACGACTACTTCTGGCGCTGGGACACCGATTGGTTTTGGTGCTCACGGGCGTTCGGCGCGCAGAACCCGCGACTGCGGCGGTGGTGGCCACGCCGGTACCGGCGCAGCAGCGTCTATTGGAAGCTGGTGGCCCTGGATCAGCGCTTCGGCATCGGCGACCGGATCGAGGCCCGCAAATCTGGTCTCGAAGACGGCCGGCCGCGCGAGCGAGTGGTTCAGGACATCGAGGTGCCGATCGAACGGACCGAGGAGTTCCTGAACTGGTTCCTGGACAACGTGCCCATCGAACCCGTCTGGTTATGCCCGCTGCGGCTGCGCGATCACGCCGGCTGGCCGCTGTATCCGCTCCGGCCGGACCACACCTTCGTCAACATCGGGTTCTGGTCCTCGGTCCCTGCCGGCGCCGATGAGGGCGCGACCAACCGGAGGATCGAAGCGAAGGTTAGTGAACTCGACGGCCACAAGTCGCTCTATTCCGACTCCTTCTACACCCGCGAAGAGTTTGATGAGCTATACAGCGGGGAGTCCTACAACACCGTGAAGAAGACCTATGATCCCGACTCGCGTCTTCTCGATCTCTACGCAAAGGCGGTGCAGCGGCAATGACGACGACCAAGCAACAGGAGCGCGTCACCACCGGCAAACTCAGCATGGCCGAGGTGCTGGAGATCCTGACGGCGGGCGGGCAGCACCCGCTGAAGTTCACCGCCTACGACGGCAGCACCGCCGGACGCGATGACGCCGAGCTGGGTCTGGACCTCTGCACGCCGCGCGGCGCCACGTATCTCGCCACGGCGCCCGGCGAGCTCGGCATCGCCCGCGCATATGTGGCGGGTGACCTGCAGGCCCGCGGCGTACATCCCGGAGATCCGTACGAGCTGCTCAAGACGCTGACCGACAAGGTCGAATTCAGGCGGCCTTCGTTGCGGGTGCTGGCCAACGTCGTGCGTTCGATCGGCGTCGAGCATCTGGTGCCGGTGGCACCGCCGCCGCAGGAGAATCCGCCCCGGTGGCGCCGGGTCGCGGACGGCTTCATGCACAGTAAGACCCGTGACGCCGAAGCGATCCACCACCATTACGACGTCTCCAACACGTTCTACGAATGGGTGCTCGGGCCTTCGATGACCTACACCTGCGCGGTCTATCCGACGGCAGAGGCGACGCTGGAAGAGGCCCAGGAGAACAAATACCGGCTGATCTTCGAGAAGCTGGGGCTGAAGCCCGGCGACCGGCTGCTCGACGTCGGCTGCGGCTGGGGCGGCATGGTGCGCTACGCCGCTCGGCGCGGTGTCCGGGCCATCGGTGCCACGCTGTCGGCCGAGCAGGCCAAATGGGCGCGGCAGGCGATCGAGAACGACGGCCTGACCGGTCTGGCCGAGGTGCGGCACTCCGACTACCGCGACGTGCGCGAGACGGAGTTCGACGCCGTGTCGTCGATAGGGCTCACCGAGCACATCGGCGTGAAGAACTACCCCGCCTACTTCGGTTTCCTCAAGTCCAAGTTGCGCACCGGCGGCCTGCTGCTCAACCACTGCATCACCCGCCACGACAACAGGTCGACTTCCTTCGCGGGCGGATTCACCGACCGCTACGTCTTTCCCGACGGGGAGCTGACGGGCTCGGGACGCATCGTCACCGACATCCAGGATGTCGGTTTGGAAGTCCTGCACGAGGAGAACCTCCGGCACCACTACGCGATGACGCTGCGCGACTGGTGCCGCAACCTCGTCGCGCACTGGGAAGAGACCGTCGTGGAGGTCGGTCTGCCGATCGCCAAAGTGTGGGGTCTGTACATGGCGGCTTCGCGAGTCGCGTTCGAACAGAACAACCTTCAGCTGCATCACGTGCTGGCGGCCAACGTCGACACCTGGGGCGACGACAACCTGCCGCTGCGGCCCTGGTGGACGCCATAGGCCTAGCCCTCGATACGACGCGCGCCCAGCTCGTTCTGTAGCAGTTCGAGCGCAACCTCTTCTGGATCCCGACGCGGCTCTGACGAGTCGCTGCTGCCGGCTTCGGCAAGCATGCTCTCCTCTTCGTCGCGTTGAGTGGAATCAGCGTCGGGCACGGGTGGTTCCTCCCGCGCCGCAAACGCGGGAGCCTCGGCCGCCACAGCTGCGCCGGCCTCACAGCGCACCCGCCAGTTCACGCCCAGCGCGTCTTTGAGCGCCTCGGCGATCACGTCGGCGTTGCGCTGTTCGCACAGGCGTTTGGCCAGCGGCGCCGAGGTATGGGTGAGCACCAGCGTGTCGCCCTCCACGGCACGGACGGTGGCGCCGGCCAGCATCACCTCAGTTGTGCGGCTGCGCTGGCGCACTTTGTCGCGCACGGTCTGCCACATGGTTCGCACCGCAGCCGCGTTGGGTTCGCCCGGGACCGGGACCGGGACTTGGGCCGGGGTCGGTTCCGGAGCCGGCGCCGGCGGCGCGGGTGCGGCTGCCGGAGCAGGTTCGGGCGCCGGGTCGCGCTTGGGCTCGGAGGCCGCAGGCCGTCGCGGCGATGCTGCCGGCTTCGCCGGCGCTGGCGCGGTTGTCGGTGCCGGCGCGGTTGCGGGTGCGGCTTCGGGGATCGACATGTCCAGCCGGGTCTCGATGCGCTCGACGCGTTGCAGCAGCGCCGACTCGGCCTCACTGGCCGAGGGCAGCAGCAGTCGCGCGCAGACGACTTCCAGCAGCAGGCGCGGTGCCGTCGCACCGCGCATCTCACCCAGCCCCGCTTGCACCACCTCGGCGTAGCGGGTCAGGGTCGCCGGCCCGATGCGGGCCGCCTGCTCCCGCATCCGGTCCAGCACATCCTCCGGCGCATCCACCACGCCGCGGTTTGCCGCATCGGGGACCGCTTGCAGCACGATGAGATCGCGGAACCGGTCCAGCAGGTCGGTGGCGAAGCGCCGGGGGTCGTGGCCCGCATCTATCACCGACTCGACCGCACCGAACAACGCCGCGGTGTCTGACGCGGCGAGGGCGTCGACGGCGTCGTCGATCAGTGCGACGTCGGTGGCGCCCAACAACCCGAGTGCCCGCTGGTACGTCACGTGATTGCCTTCGGCTCCGGCCACCAACTGGTCCAGCACCGAGAGCGTGTCGCGTGGCGAACCACCGCCCGCACGGATCACCAGCGGATACACCGCATCGTCGACGAGCACACCCTCTTGCTCGCAGATCCGACCGATCAGGGACCGCATGGTGCGCGGCGGCAGCAACCGGAACGGGTAGTGATGGGTGCGCGACCGAATGGTCGGCAGCACCTTGTCCGGTTCGGTGGTGGCGAATATGAAGATCAAGTGCTCGGGCGGTTCCTCGACGATTTTGAGCAGCGCATTGAAGCCGGCAGTGGTCACCATGTGCGCCTCGTCGACGATGAACACCCGGTAGCGGGACTGTGCGGGCGCGTAAAAAGCACGGTCGCGCAGCTCGCGGGTGTCGTCCACGCCGCCGTGGCTGGCGGCGTCGAGTTCGACGACGTCGATGCTGCCGGGCGCATTGGGCGCCAGCGCCTCGCATGACTCGCAAACGCCACACGGGTTGGCCGTCGGTCCCTGCGCACAATTCAACGACCGGGCCAGGATGCGGGCCGACGAGGTCTTTCCGCAGCCGCGCGGCCCGGAGAACAAGTACGCGTGGTTGATCCGGCCGGCGTCCAGCGCGATGGACAGCGGCTCGGTGACGTGCTCCTGCCCCACCACCTCGGCGAACGATGCCGGTCGATACTTGCGGTACAGAGCCACGTCAGCAGGCTACCGGCGACCGGTGACTTAAGCCCGGGCCGGGCGACGAGTGTGAAGTCACGGCTTCGCGGGTGAATGTAGGGCACCCAAAGCCGTCAACGCACACGCGACGGCCCCGACTCAGCGCGCAGCGGAAGACGCCAGTCCCAGCAGCGACTCGGAAGCGGCCAGCAGCGCACAGGTCGCCAGCCCGTCGACCGCATTTCGCAGATCCGCCAGCGATGGAAATGTGGGGGCAATCCGGATGTTCTTGTCGTCGGGATCTTTTCGGTATGGGAACGACGCTCCCGCCTCGGTAACCGCGATACCCGCGTCCTTGGCCAGGGCGACGGTCCGCCGCGCCGTGCCCGGCAACACGTCGAGGCTGACGAAGTAGCCGCCCTTCGGCTCGGTCCAGGAGGCGATCTTGGATTCACTCAACCGCCGGTCCAGGATCTCCAGCGTCGACGCGAACTTCGGCGCCAACAGCTGCTGGTGGCGCAGCATTTGCAGGCGTACCCCGTCCGCATCGCCGAAGAAGCGCAGATGCCGCAGCTGATTGACCTTGTCCGGGCCAATCGACTTCTTCGCCGCGTACTGCAGATACCAGGCGATGTTGCCCAGCGACCCGCCCAGGAAGCTGACTCCGGCACCGGCAAACGTGATCTTCGAGGTGGACGCGAAGACGTAGGGCCGGTTGGGGTTGCCGGCCTTGGCGGCCAGTCCGAGCACATCGACCTGACGGACGAAATCCAGCGTCAGCGTGTGCACCGCATAGGCGTTGTCCCAGAACAACCGGAAGTCGGGCGCCGCTGTCCGCATTTGGACGAGACGGCGAACCGTTTCCCAGGAGTAGGTGATGCCGGTGGGGTTGCCGAACACCGGTACCGCCCACATGCCCCTGATCGCAGGGTCGACGGCGACCAATTCCTCGATCAGGTCGACGTCCGGACCGTCCTGAAGCATCGGGATTGGGATCATCTCGATGCCCATCGTCTCGGTGATGGCGAAGTGCCGGTCATAGCCGGGGACGGGACAGAGGAATTTAACGCCGTCTGGCTCCTGAATCCAGGGCCGGGGTGAGTCGACGCCGCCGTACAACAGGGAGAAGGCCACGAGATCGTGCATCAACTCCAAACTCGAGTTGTTGCCCGCGATCAGGTTCTGCACCGGGATGCCCAGCAAGTCGCCGAAGATTGCCCGCAGTCCGGGCAGGCCGTGCAGGCCGCCGTAGTTGCGGGTATCGGTGCCCTCCTCGTCGCGGTAATCGTCGCCGGGCAGGCTCAGCAGCTGATTGGAAAGATCGAGCTGCTCTGCGGACGGTTTGCCGCGCGTTAGATCCAGCGACAGCTTCTTGGCCTGCAGCTCCGCATACTCCTGCTGATGGCGGGAATGCAGGGCGGTCAGCTCGTCAGGGCTGAGGAAATCGAACGCCACTACACGGCCTTTCGGTCCTAGGCAAAAGTTGTGGCCGGTACTGGCTCTGCGGCCCCCGACTGAGGGGACCCCGCGCACCCGACAGAGCCCATTGACCCTTGCTGCCTTCCGGCCCTGGGGGAGTTCACAGGATAAACGCCGCGCGGGGTCCATGGCGAGTGTAATACCTGGGCGTGGAGCACTCGGGCACGGCTGCAGGACACTCGGCGTTGACGCAGCCGCTACCATGGCGGCGGAGGATTCGCCTAGTGGCCTATGGCGCTCGCCTGGAACGCGGGTTGGGTTAACAGCCCTCGCGGGTTCAAATCCCGCATCCTCCGCAAGGGATCGCCCTCGGTCGAGGTGCGGACATGCACGATTGTGGGCTGGCCGGCCTCTATGCTGGCCTGAGCCCAGCAGCTTGAGGAGTCATATGGGACGCACGTGGGCCATCGTGTGGCACGCATCGTTTTCGATCATCGCCGGTGTCCTCTACTTCCTTTGCGTGTTGCCCCGCTGGTCTGAGCTGATGGGCGATATACCGCACGCATTGGGCATGGCGGGCCGGATCGCCGCGGGCGCACTGATCGGCCTGGCGGCACTGCCGGTGGTGTTCACGTTGTTGCGCAGCCGCAAGCCGGAGCTGGGCACGCCGCAGCTGGCCCTATCGATACGGCTCTGGTCGATCGTGGCCCATGTGTTGGCCGGGGTGCTGATTCTCGGCACCGCGATCAGCGAGATCTGGCTCAGTCTGGACACTGTCGGGCAGTGGTTGTTCGGCATCTACGGAGCCGCGGCCGCAATCGCCGTGCTCGGCATCTTCGGGTTCTACCTGTCGTTTATCGCCGAGCTGCCACCGCCACCGCCGAAACCGATCAAGTTGAAGGAACCCAAGCAGAAGCGCAAGGACCGCAAGAAGCGCGATAAGGGCGACGACACCGAATCCGAGACCGACGAGATCGCGGAGACTGAAGAGGCCGACGAAGCGACGGACGCCGAAGAGGCCGAGGAAACCGAGGCCTTGGAGGCCGCCGAGGCTGAGACGACCGAGGTCAAACTCAGCGAACCCGAAGAACCTGAGGCCGCCGAAGAAACCCATGAAATCGAACTGGCCGACGACGCGGAGGAAACCGTCGACGCCACCCCGGAAAGCACTGAAAGCCCGCAGGCCACCGTCGAAATACCCAAGCCCAAGCCAGAAGCGGAAGCCGCGACGCAGGAAGCGCCGGTGGCCGACGACAGCGAAGTCACCAAAGCCATTGAGAAACCCAAGGCCAGACTGCAGAACCGGCGCCCGACCGGCAAGACGACACATCGGCGCAGGCGTCCACGTGGCGGCGGGGTAGCAGTAGAGGACTAGCCGCCGGAGGCCGCGGCCGTCGCCCGCCAGGGCCTTTGAGCGTGAGCTCAGGGCGTTGGGTGTGAGCTCAGGGCGTTGAGCGTGAGCGCAGGGTTTTCCGCGTGAGCTGGCGGCGCGCTTTCGGGCCAAAATCGCGCCGTACATTCACCGGCAAAGCCGTGACTTCACACTCGTCGACTCAGCCGTCGCGGCGTCGAAGGCGCTCGAGTTGCGCGGCGATCAGGTTGCGCGTCTTCTCTGCTCCCCACAGCTGACTGACCTCGCGGTCAAGTCCGGCGGCCTCACGCATCCGCATCAGGACAGGGTTCCGCAGCTGGGCTTTCGTCAGGCGATAAGCGTCAGCCGGGATATCGCCCAGGCCCGACGCCTCCTCGACAGCGGCCTCGACGAGGTCATCGGCGACGACGCGGTGGGCCATGCCCATGGCGATAGCCTCGTCGTCTCGATAGATATGCCCGCCCAGCAGCGCTTCCTCGGTGCGATCTGCGCAGACGTGCCGCATCACCTCCAATGCGGCGACCGGAAACGGCACTCCGACCCGCACCTCAGATGCCCCGATCTGCACGGACGGGCTGATCAGCCGTCGATCGCAGGTGCAGGCCAACACGCACCCGCCCGCGATGGCGGCTCCGTTGATCGCGGCGACCGTCGGCCCCGGATAGCCGAACATCACCTGAATCATCTGGGACAGGGCAGGAATCAGGCGATCGGTGTAGTCAGATCCGCCCGCCACCACGCGGTTGAGATCAACCCCCGCGCTGAACACCCGCCCGGCACCGGTGACGACCAGCGGGCCGGCGCCCGACCGCTGCAACTCACCAATCGCCTCGGTCAAATCGTTGGCGAATTCGACATCGATGGCGTTGACGCGGCCCGACGAAAAGGTCAGCACTCGGACCGTGCCCTCGGTCTGTATCTCGATCACGGTGTCACCCTTCACTACTGCGATGCCCAAAGTATCGGGTCGGCGCGACGAAATTGGGATCGGTAGCACTTCGGCCGCTCTGTACTTGCCCGGACGACGTCGTCAACAGGGCGGCGCATAACGGAAGGAACTCCAGTGAAACGTCTTCTCGCAGCAGCGATCGCAAGCCTCGGCTGCGCGTCGGCCCTGGTGGGTTGTTCGAGCGGTGAACATTCCGCCGCGGGCCCGGCGAGTGTCTCCGCCGGAGGCGGGGCCGCGCAGGTCAAGGTCGGCGGTAGCGACCTGGCGGGCTTGGACCCGGCGTCGGTGACCTGTGTCAAGCAGGGCGGCAAGATCAACATCGGCAGCGGGTCCACCACCGGCAAGCAGCAGGCGGTGGCCGTAGTGATGACCGACGAAGCCACTCCGAAGGTCGAGTCGCTGATACTCGTCGTCGATGGCAACGCCTTGTCCGTGGCCAACAACATGGGCCAGAACCTGGGCTCCGCCAAAGTGGCGGTGGACGGCAAGTCCTACACCATCACCGGCCAGGCCCAGGGCGCCGATATGAAGAACCCGATGGCCGGAATGATCACCAAGGATTTCAGCATCAAGGCGACATGTGGCTGATGCCCCGCGATCCGGGCGGCGGATGTGCAACGCATATCCGCCGCTTCGGGCCGTGCGGGGGCACCCGCGGCCGCAACGGACTTATGATGCAGCCGTGTCGATCCCCGAGGAATTGGAGCGCGCGCGGCGCTTGGCGTTCGCCGCCGACGAGACAGCGGCCCGGGATCTGCTGCTGTCCCTGATACCTCAGATCGAGCAAGCCGATCGAGACGATCTCCTGCTGGAAGTTTTCGCACAATTAGGCGAGATCTATCTGGTTCGCGGCGCGAATGACGGCGTACGAGAATGCATCCGGCGTATTCGTGACTGCGTGCAGATCTATTCCAGCATCGTCGCCGGCGCAGTGCCGGAAGCAGCCGAACAGGTGCGGTTGTCCGACGCCGAAGTCGCCGTCATGATCTGCCGATATTCGCGACGGGCCCAGTTTTTGGAAGCGGGCCTGGCTGCCGCACAAGGCGATCACGACCACGCCGCGCAGGCCCTTGCGGCCCTAGCCGCGCAGGCCGGCGCAGACCACGCAGACGTCCCCACCCTCGCCGACGAACACGCCTACCTGATCACCTATGCGCAACTCCTGTGCGCGACCGCGCTGTGCGACGACGATCTGCATGTGCAGTCAGTTCCGTTGTGGGAGAGGGTGGTCGCCGCGCTGGAAATGCAAACGGGGAGCACCGACGCAGCAGACTTCTTGAGGGTAACCGCCGCCACCGCTTACGGCCGGTTCTGCGTCGAGACCGGCCGGTCGTCGGAGGCCCAACCGTGGCTCCGCCGCGCTGGGGCTCGGGCGCAGACGAAAGGCTGGGAACTGGCTTTGGCCAGAACGCAATTGGAAAGTGCAGCCGCATCTTGGTCGGCGCACGACAAGGTCACTACGGAACAACTGGCGTCGGAAGCCTACCCCGTCATCGCCCGTCACGCCCGGGCTCACGACGTATCGCGGTGCTGGCTGTACCTCGGCCTCACCCGCATGGCAGTCGGCGCACTGGAAGCCGCCGACCAGTGCTGGGAGCACGCCGAACGGCACTGGCGTGAATTGGAAAAACCGCTGCATATCCATCGCATTCTGTTGCAACGCAGCTGGATAGAGATATTCCGCGGCCGCTTCTCGGCAGCGGTGGAGTTGATCGCGCAGGCCAGAGAATACCTCGACTCGTCGCCGCGAAGCAGCTGGCTGCAGTACGCCCGGCTGGACAATCAGCTCGGCACGGTGTGGCGGGCCGATGCGTTGACCGACTTGGGTTTCGACGGCGCCGGTGATCCTTCAGACACTTGGCGGGAAGTCGAAGCGCGACATGCCGAGTCGCTCGGCGTCATCCGGACCGAGGTCGAGACACAGCAATATCAACGGGCGATGGCGAAACTCGAGCAAGCGGCCGAGCTCAAGGTGCCGGCCGCGTTGGCGGTGGATTCGGTGCGCTATTCGATCGCCGACCCCGACGCCAGGTCCCGCTGGGCGATCTATGTTTCGGGCCCAATGCTGGCCGGTGCCTTCGCCGTCGCATGGGAGTGGGACAACACCGAGCTGGTCAGTGAGTTGATTGAATACCACAGTGCACGAGGGACTTTCAGTAGCGAGCCTCACCAACGCGAAGCCGACGACTGGGCATCCACGGCTACCGCGCCGGTAGTGACTGACGCTGACTGGGAACCGGCGCTGGCAGCTGCTGGGGCCTCAGTGGGCGGCGCAGCCAGTCAGTCCACACTCACCCGACTGGGCCCGTTGCCGCCGTTGCAGATGCAACCGAATGCCTCGCCGATCATGAGCCGTTACCGCGAACTGGCGTTGCAACGCTACGGCCGTGACGTCACCGCCGCCGAGCCCGCCTGGTCGACCTGGCCATGAGCGAACCGGACCGGCTGACCCTGGTCCTGCGATACGCCGACGTCGGAGTCGCCACGTACGGCAGTTTGCGGGTGGTGGGACAGCCGTCGAGAACGGTGACCTGGGTGGTGGACGAGCCCATTCTGCTTGCGGCACTACAGGAATTGGCCGACGCCTTACCCGAGCCACGCGGCACCGAAGGCCGACGTGATGCCATAGAGCGTGCCCTGACCAGCGGGCCCTTCACGGCACCGGACACCGAAGTGACGATCGCTTACATCCTCGGCGTGCTGCTGATCGGCGTAGCGGGCTGGCAGCTGCTGATGGAGTGCGTGGCTTCGCCGCGCGCTACGCTATTCGTCTCGCCCACCACCCGCCTGGCACGCGTTCCCTGGGGATTGCTGGCGATGCCGAAATCATGGCCGGGCCCAGAGGAATTGGTGCGTAGTCGAGCGGAGGCGTTCACCGCCGCCGGTACTGTCGCAGCCCGAATCCCTTGGCAATTAACCGATATCCGTAAGCACACCGATGGCTATCGGCTGATGGAACTCGTTGACGTGCTGATGGCGGTGCCGCAGAACATCGTGCACTCGCCCCGCACCCCTGCGCAATGGGACGCCAGCCGAGACGGCCCGCCGCTGCTGGTCCTCGATCCCCGGGTACCGGGGCAGCTTCCGGACTCCGCCCTCGGCTCAGTGCTCGGCAGGCCGTCGGAGCAGGCGCCGTTACCGCAACACTTCGCCGAGCTGATGGAACAGCGGCCGGTCCTGCCCGGCGTCGGTACGGCGATGGAGCTGTTCCGCCGCCAAGATGCCGATCGCAGGTGGTTGGCCAGCCTGCTCGCACACGCCCCACAGGCACCGAGTCGGCTCATGTACGTCGGGCACGCGAGTTCGGCCGACGTCGATCCCGATCACGCCGGCCGGGCCGACCGAGCCGCGCTGCACTTGGCCTGTACCGCAGCGATTCCCGGCCACGCCGAACCGATCGGCGACCACCGGCCGCTGACCGCATCGGACCTGATGTCCTTGCGGCTGCCGATCCCGCCCCGGGTAGCCCTGCTGGCCTGCGCGTCGGGCGGTGACTACCAATTCGACGAAGCGACCGGCCTGGTGGCGGCGATGATTCTCGGCGGTGCTCAGTTGGTGACCGCCACCTTATGGTCACTGCCGACCATCGCGGCCTACCGCCGGTTTGCGGTAGCCGGCGGTGACCAGCACGACCCGATGGCCGACGTGGTCATCGCCGTTGATCGCGCACACGAAGCCGTCGACGCGGGATGCGCGGTGAACCGCTGGCAACGGGAGCAGATGCGGCGCTGGCGTGATGGTGAGCTGACGGCCAGCCCGCTGTATTGGGCCGCGCTGGTGACGTTCACGGTCGACGGAGCGCGGTGACGCTCAAATCGAGGCCGACTCCGCCGCCCGTACGGCGAGTATGTCATCGGGCAACGAAAGCTGTTCGCGCGCAGCTGGATCAAACGCCACCAACAGCACGGTTCCTGGACGTAACCACGACAGGGCGGGGTCGCCGTCATGGTGAATCAAGCGGCCGACGAACGTCTTCCCGTCCACACTGGTCACCTGAATCCTGACGTTAGGTTCGGAGGCAGCCGCTTCGGGCGCATCGCACACCGTGCCGATTCCGACAATGCGGTCGTCTTCTGAAAACAGGGACGGCTGGCGCGGCGGGTGCGGAAGCCAACCGGTGATTGCCTCGGGGAGCATTGACATCTTCATGCCCTGCAGGCTTTCGCGGCCTGCCTGCTACCGAACCCAACTTTTCCGTTATCGATATCGTCGGAATGCACCTATCCTGTGCAGATGAGCGCGGATCCGCAGCTGGCGACTGTTGTCACTGCGGGACACCCGCGACGGGCGGTGATCGAGCACGCCTGGCGCGCAATCGGTCCCGGTGTCGAGGTGCTCAGCAGTGCCGACGGCGGGCCCTTGACCAGGACGATCAAGCGCATCATCGACCCGCTGGTGCTGCGCTTGCGGTCCAACCCGCAGTATTCGGCGCCGGTCGTCACCCCGGACTGCGCCGCAGCCATGCGCGATGCGATCGTCCACAATGCACCCCAACTGCGCGCTGCCGCAGCATGGTTCGAGGTTCTCAAACTCGAGCGCCGCAGGTCGCGGATCCGCAGCGGAAACGCGCAGGAGCTGTACTTTCCAGTCTGCTTCGAACTCGCGGTGACGAAAGGCAGCCCTGCCCCGGAAGATCGCGACACGGCGGCCGCAGTACTGCACGACATCCATCACGGCCGCGACCGCACCGCGATCGAAGTCCTGAACGCATACGTGGCAAGTCCCGACGTCGTCGCCGCGCTGGCCGAACAGCTGGACCGTAGCTGGCGCGACGTGCGTGCCGAACAGGTCGTCATCGGCCCGTTCCTGGCTCACCTCGAAACCGTTCTCGGACCTGCCAATAGCCACGGGACGGCCGTCGCGCGTCAGCGCGCCTGGTCGGCCGCGATTGCTGACGCGACTCCATATCACCTGGGCGCGATGGCGCGCGTCGAAACGGCGGGGCTGCCCTGGTCCATCGTCGATCTGGGGTTGAGTTCCGTTGCGCCCCAACGGCAGCCGCGAGTCCGCGGCGGCCTGGATAGCGATCGCCCGCTGGATCGCGCCGTAGTTGATCGGGTACGTGCGACGTTGCGCCGCGCCCTGGACCGCGATGCGCTGCCGGACATCCCGCTGCTGTGCGACGAAGAGGTGGACCGGGCTTGCGCGCCATGGGGGCTGCTGGCAGAGGACAAACAAGCCACGCTAGTGACCGGCATACAGGTGGCCGTCGAACTCGCGCCGCTGGACCGGTCCGTCGCGAGCGGCTACCCGCTGGCCGCACAGATCCAGGCCCGGCTCCGCAAGGAGGCGTACGTGCTGCATGCCCGCCGTTATCTCGCCGAGGGCGGCCCCATCCACCCCCGCCAGCAGCAGGTGGTCGACGATCTTGCCAACTACGCACAGCCCTACTTGAGCCGGCTGTGGGCGCGACTGCACGGACGCGACGTCTGGCAAGAGCCCTGCGAAGACGTCGACGATGTGCGGTCCCTGCTCGAGGGGGTTGCCAGATCGGTGAGCCTTGATCACCGCCAACGGATCAAGTCGATGCTGGAATTGCAGGTGGCGGGATGAGGTTGGTCGCCGATTCCGGCCTTTGGACAGCCGGGGCGCACCGCCCCTCCGCTGCAACGCCATTGGTCGCAGTGCTGGAGGTCAGCGGCGCGGTACTGTCCTGGACGGTCGACGAACCGCCCGACGACGCGGCCACCCAGATCACTTTCACCGATTTGTCTCGCGCCGACTGGCTTTGGCGTGTCGTCGGTGACGCCGGGCACGTCACGCTGCTATCGGCTGTGGACAGTCACGCCCCCGACGACCCGCACAGTATCGAGCTCAGCGGCGTCGACATCGTGCCCGGCTCGTTGGGACCGCTCCGCAGGCTGGCCATCGGCCATTGGCTGCGGCGATGGTGGCCCGCCAGCCGGCGTGATGGCATCGTCAGCCTGGACCGCGCCCTGCTCGACGCCGAGGTCGCGGTGTTGACGGCCGGTGCGCAGGGCTTCTTCACCGACGACACACTGGATTCGGACGTGACGGAGCTGCTGGAGCCGCACGCCGCCGCGCTGGGCACGCATCTGCGCGGCGGTGATCCGCGGATAGGCGACTTGGTGCGGGCCGGTGCCGAGCTTGCCGACGAGGTCGGCTTGGACGGTAGCGGCTGGCCGGAACTGTTTGCTGCCCTGGACGATTCGGCTCTAACGATGCCGAGTGGCCGTCAGGACGATTATGCACTGGCCGCCGGCGCGGACACTGGCCCGCAGGCAGCGGGAATCAGCAGTGGTGTCGTGTCGATCAACTGGAGCGCGGTGCCGCCCGGTGTCTTCGACGCCGGCGAAAACACCGTCGAGTGGAGTATCCAGGCGGCCGGCGCTGCGGTGGTCGCCGTCGTCCGGGTGGCCGTCATCGGCCCGTATCCGGCCACAGGCATCGGCGTGCGGGTGCGGTCGGGATCCGTCAGCGGCTCCGGCGCGCTGGACGCCGACGGCCGCACCACGCTCGAACTGGTCGACGCACAACAGCGGCCGATGACCGAAACGGCTGCCTGGGACCATGATTGGGCCGCGACATCGGTACACGTCGGCGCCGATGCGGAGGAGACACCCGAGACGCGAGAGCGGGTTCGTCGCTGGACGCGGACACGGTTGGACAGGCCCACGGATGACGCCTTTCTGGCCGAGATCCTGGCCGCCGAATCCGCCTATTGAGCGACACCCCGTTCCCCCTATGCTGAGCGAGTGCCAAACACCTATCGCGTCGTGCAATGGACCACCGGAAATATCGGCAAGAGCTCGCTGCAGTCGATAGCCGACAACCCCCGGCTCGAACTGGTCGGCTGCTATGCCTGGTCTGCTGAAAAGGCGGGCCGGGACGCCGGCGAGCTGGTCGGCATTCCGCCGCTGGGGATCAAGGCTACGAACGACGTCGAGGCGCTGCTCGCGCTGAAGCCGGACTGCGTGGTCTATAACCCGATGTGGATCGATGCGGACGAGCTGGTCCGCATCCTTTCGGCAGGCGTCAACGTCGTGACGACGGCATCGTTCATCACCGGACACAACCTGGGCGAGGGACGCGATCGCATCCTGGAGGCCTGCCAGAAAGGCGGGTCGACGATCTTCGGCTCCGGCGTCAGTCCGGGGTTCGCCGAGCTGTTGGCCATCGTGTCGGCGATGGTCTGCAACCGGGTCGACAAGATCACCGTCCACGAGACTGCGGACACCACTTTCTATGACTCACCAGAGACCGAGAAACCCGTGGGCTTCGGACAGCCGATCGATCACCCGGAGCTGCAGGCGATGGCAGCGAAAGGCACGGCCATCTTCGGCGAAGCGGTGCGGCTGGTGGCCGACGCGCTCGGCGTCGAGCTGGACGAGGTGCGTTGTGTCGCCGAATTTGCCCAAACCACAGCCGATCTCGACCTCGGCTCCTGGACGATACCCGCGGGATGCGTCGCGGGGACCTACATCAGCTGGCAGGGCATCGTCGGCGAAAAGACGTTGATAGACCTCAATGTTCGGTGGCGCAAGGGCCAGACACTCGAACCGGACTGGAAGATCGAACAGGACGGCTGGGTCATCCAGGTCGACGGGCAGCCGACAGTGACCACCAAGGTCGGCTTCCTGCCGCCGCCATACTTCCAAGCCGAGACGATCGAGGACTTCATGGTCATCGGGCACATCCTGACGGCCATGCCGCCCATCAATGCGATTCCCGCCGTCGTCGCCGCGGCACCGGGTATCGCCACGTACAACGATCTGCCGTTGACGCTGCCGCGCGGGGTCGTGCCGACCTAACCCACTGTTGCCGAGCAGACGCAAAAGCCCCCATTTCGAGCCCAAAACGGGTACTTCTGCGTCTGCTCGCCGGCACAAGTTTGACGGTCACGCGCTGTCGGGTAGTCGAACATGATGACCATCGAAAACAAACTGAGTAACAAAGCCCAATATTGGGGCGGCAAGGCCAAAGAAACTCTCGGCAGGGTCACCGGGAACAGGCGTACCGAGTACGAAGGCCAGCGCGATCAAGCGAAGGCCCATCTCAAAGATGCCGGCGAGAAAGTCAAGGATGCATTCGGGTCGTTGCTACCTGGCGGACGTCGGCGGGTTCAAGATCGGCCGGTTCGGGGTAGCCAACGCTCGTATCAACCGCGCGCTCGCAGCAGAAGCAGGAGAATCCCATGAGCACCGAAGACAAGATCAAGAACAAAATCGACGACTTGGGCGGCCGGGCCAAAGAGGCTCTCGGCAAGGCCACCGGCGACGACGACACGAAGAATGAAGGTAGGGGCGACCAGGCAAAGTCCAGCCTGAAAGACGCCGGTGAGAAAGTGAAGGACGCCTTCAAGAAGTAGATCGCTTTTCCGCGGCCTGCGAGTTCGCCGACACCCTGGCTAACTCGCAGGCCGTTTGTGTGCCCTGCGGAGATGCCTTTGCTCCGAGCCCTGCCCGCAGATTGAGACCCGCTACTTCGGGCAATCCAAACCGTTATCGGGTCCGAATACCAAGCGAACAAGACCGAACGATACGAAACGGTTGGAGATATGCACGTCAGAAATTTGATCGATACGAGTTGGGGGCGCCGGGTTGCGGCGGGCACGGGCGTAGCTGCCGCTGCTTTCGCTTCCGCGCTGGTGGGTGGGCCCGCACCAGCGGCATCCGCCGATCCGTGTCCGGATGTCGAGGTTGTCTTTGCTCGCGGCTCCGGCGAGCCACCGGGCGTCGGTGGCATCGGGGGCCCCTTCGTCGACGAGCTACGGTCGCAGATCGGATCCAGGTCGCTGGCGGTGTACCCGGTCAACTACCCCGCTAGCACGGACTTTTCCAGCCCCGATTTCCCGGTGACGGTCATCGACGGCATCAGGGACGCCGGCAATCACATCGAGTCCATGGCGGCGAACTGCCCGAAGACCCGCGAGGTACTCGGCGGATATTCGCAAGGCGCGGCAGTGGCCGGTTACGTCACGTCGGCCGCCGTTCCGCCGGGCGTGCCCGCATCCGCGGTGCCGAAGCCGATGCCGGCGGAGATCGCAAATCACGTCGCCGCGGTCACGCTGTTCGGGACTCCGTCGGATCAGTTCCTCCAGCAGTACGGCGCGCCACCGATCGCTATCGGGCCGCTCTACCAGCCCAAGACCCTCGAGCTGTGCGCCCCGGGCGACGGGATTTGCACCCCGGGCAGCGGCAGCCCCAATGTGGAGCACACCCTCTACGCGGCGAACGGCATGACCAACGAAGCCGCGACCTACGCAGCCAATCACCTCTAGGCGCGGCCAGATCGCAAAAGCTCCTCGAAAGCTACGGTTTGGGGGCTTTTGCGTCTGCTCGCCTAACATCGCATCATGCGTGTTCTGGTAACAGGCGGTACAGGATTCGTCGGCGGCTGGACCGCCAAGGCCATTGCTGACGCGGGTCACTCGGTGCGCTTCCTGGTCCGGACCCCGGCCAAGCTGGAAACATCGGTCGCCAAGCTCGGCGTCGACGTGTCGGACCACATCGTCGGTGACATCAAGGACCGCGACTCGGTGCGCAAGGCGTTAACCGGATGCGACGCCGTCGTACACAGTGCCGCCCTGGTCGCAACCGATCCGCGCCAGACGCCGCAGATGCTCAGCACGAACATGGAGGGCGCCGGCAACGTCCTCGGGCAGGCCGTCCAACTCGGACTCGATCCGATCGTGCACGTGTCGAGCTTCACGGCGCTGTTTCATCCCGAGTTGGAGACGCTGACGGCCGATCTGCCGGTGGTCGGCGGAACCGATGGCTACGGCATCTCCAAGGCGCAGGTCGAGATCTACGCGCGCGGGCTGCAGGATGCAGGGGCGCCGGTGAACATCACCTATCCCGGCATGGTTCTCGGTCCGCCGGTCGGCGACCAATTCGGTGAGGCCGGCGAGGGCGTCAAGGCGGCGCTGCAAATTCACACCATCCCCGGCCGGAACGCGGCATGGCTGGTCATCGACGTCCGCGATGTGGCCGCGGTGCATGCGGCGCTACTGGAACCGGGGCGCGGACCGCGCCGCTACATGGTGGGCGGGCATCGGGTTGCGGTGGCGGAGTTGGCGAACATGCTCGGCCAGGCCGCCAAGACGCCAATGGTGAGCGTGCCGGTTCCCGATACCGTGCTGCGGGTCGCGGGAACGTTGCTGGACCGCGCGGGACCCTATCTGCCGTTCGACAATCCGTTCACCGCGGCGGGCATGCAGTACTACACGCAGATGCCGGAGTCCGACGATTCGCCGAGCGAGCAAGAACTCGGCATCACCTATCGAGATCCACGCACCACCCTGGCCGACACCATCGCAGCCCTGCGCGCGTAGAGCGAGCTAGGCATCCTCATCTGGCGGCTCAATGGGCCGCTCAGGCGCAGGCGTGTTCTTCAGCCAATCTTTCAGCCGGAACAGCTGGTTGATCACGATGCCGAGCGCCAGCAGTACCAGCGTCACCACGATGATTGCGGTGGTCACGTCCTCCATGGTGGCAGGCCTAAGCGGCAATGTCCCAAACGCGGCCGTTCCCGAACCGATTTCAGAGGGTGGCCACGTACCCGCCGTCGATGCGGTAGTCGCATCCGGTGGTGTTTCCGGCGCGGTCGCTGGCCAGGAAGACGACGAGGTCCGCGACTTCTTCAGGAGTGGTGAACCGGCCCGTCGGCGCAGCGCTGGCGAGCTCTGACCTGACCTCGTCGGGCGTCTGGCCGTTGGCCGCGGCGAACGTGTCGGCCGGCCCGCCCTGCTCCATCCACCGTCTGGTCGATACCGCACCCGGGCTGACTGAGTTGACGCGAATGTTCCCTGGCGCCAACTCTTTTGATAGTGCTTTTGCAATATTGGTGACGGCGGCCTTGGCGGCACAGTAGTTGTAGGTCTCGGGGCCCGGGAGGTAGGCGCTGATCGAACCGATGATGACGATAGAACCGCCGCCACGCCTTTCGAACTCTGGCAGCGCCGCGCGGGTGGGCCGCACGACGCCCATGACGTTCAGATCCCAGCACGCTTGCCACTGGTCGTCGCTGATGCTGGCGAATCCGCCCGGATATACCGTGGCACCGCCAACGTTGTTGACCAGAACGTCGATTCCGCCGCGCCGGGCCGCCGCCGCGATCAGTTCCTCGGCGGAACCGGGCTGAGACAGGTCCACTTGCACGAACGACACCTGCCCGATCTCCTCGAGCGCCGCCAGGCCCTCGCCCCGGGTCCGTGCTCCACCTATCACGTGTGCGCCCGCCTCGACCAGGGCCTTGGTGACCGCGAATCCGATGCCTTTGCTGGCGCCGGTGACCACGGCAGTCTTGCCCGATAGATGCAGATCCATTCGCACTCCTACGCCTGCCCCGGCGGGCACGACGCTACTACAGTCGAACCGCCATGACCGCCGACTTCGTCAAGCGCCATCCAAGCGCGCCTAGCCGCTACTTCGCGTGGGAAGCCGCGGGACTGCAATGGCTTTCCAGTGTCGACGGCGGCGTGCACTGTGCAGACGTTGTTTCTGTCCGCTCGGACAGCCTGACGCTGCGACGGCTTGATTCGGTGGCTCCGAGCGCCGACGCGGCGCAGGCGTTCGGCCGCCAACTCGCGATCACGCACGATGCCGGAGCCGGCGCGTTCGGCGCCGGACCCGACGGATGGGACGGGCCGGGATTCTTCGGGCCGCTGTCACAGCCACTGCCGATGTCGCTACGGGGACACCGCCACTGGGGCGACTTCTACGCCGAGGAGCGTCTGGTCCCGATGGCCGAGCTCGCCGCGGCGCGGCTCGACGCCTCCACCCGTACCATAATCGACGCCGTCGTAAAACGTTGCCGTGCAGGCGACTTCGACGACGACGACCATCCGGCTCGGCTACACGGCGATCTGTGGGGTGGCAACGTGATGTGGACTCCCGACGGGGTGGTATTGATCGATCCGGCCGCGCATGCCGGGCACCGGGAGTGCGACCTGGCGATGCTCGCGCTGTTCGACTGCCCGCACTACGAGGCCATCCTTGACGGCTACCAGCAGGTGCGACCGCTGAAACCCGGCTGGCGCAACCGCATTGGCCTGCACCAGCTCTTCCCACTGCTGGCACATGTCGTGCTGTTCGGCGGCGGGTACGCGACGCGGACCCATGCCGTCGCCCGCGCAGTGCTGGCTACCTGACCGCCCTCGTCTACGGCCGCACTTTCGCAGTGATCTGATTCGCGATGTCGACAGCCGAATTCTTCGGATCGACGCTGCATGTGTTGACGTCGATTATGACGTTGTTTTTCACGGTGAGCGCCCGTCCGCAAGCCTTCCAGCCCGTGGAAGGGGGGTTCTGCAGAGTCGAGGTGGTGCTCAGAACGCCGTTGGTATTGGATATCGCGCCCACGGTCCACTGCGTCTTGGACTGGATGTGGGTGTAGTCGTGGCACGCCGGCCACTGCTGGGTGGAGGCGGTGAAGAAGTCGCCGGCTTGTTTGGCGGTGGGGAATAGAACCACTGCCTGCTCGACGAAATGAGTCAAGTTAGTCTCGCCCTCCTGGCGGTTGAATGCCTGGTCGCGCACGGCCATGAAACCGCTGTTGGCATAGACCTGGGCCTGCGCCGCGCCGTCGATGGCCAAGCACTCCTTAGGCGTCATCGTGGCGCTGTCATCAGGCATCGCGTCGCGGCTGTTCGTGCCCTTGATATCGGTTGTCCCCATGGCTGCGTTGATCTCCTCGGGGCTCAGCAGAAATCCCCTCAGCGCAGCCTCGGCGAAAGGCGGCGGAGGTTTTGAGGCGGTGGTCGACTTGGTGGTCGACGATTTACCGCCTTGGCTGGGCTGGCTGTGACAGCCGGCGATGAAAATGCAGAGAACTGTAATGACAACTGCGGCGATCAATCGGCGCATATTTTCATCCCCACTTGGAATCCATAAAGAATTATCACGCCTCGCTATCGGCATGATATGACAGTTCTGGTTGGCGCCCTAGGAGCGTCGATCGCCATAGCGGCGGGTTGCGAATTCGGATTGCCGAGCGCCAAGCTGGAATCGGCTGGATTCCTTTGTCATCGGAGCCGGGCCACGGACAGCCCTCCAGTGTTAAGCCGCTGGTTTGATCTCGAGACCGACGTGCACCTTGTCGATGCCACCGCGGATCATCGAGTGCGCGTAGAACCACCACGAGTGGTACCAGTACCGCTTGAGCACGGCGTTGTAGATTCGCCGAGTCTCCGACTTCGGCAGGATCCGCGCGACGGCCTCAACCTCTTCGCTCTTCGGGTTGCCCAACCCCCCGCTCTTGGCGACCGTCACCCTGGGTGTGTTGTTGATCCGCTTGGTTTTCCACGACCCGTCGTCGGTGATGACCAACAGCTTGTCACCATCGGGCACTCCCCAGATCGGCGTCGGCTTGGGGCGGCCGTCTTTGGTGAATGTCGTCAACAGCAGGTACTTGGACTTGATGACGTCCTGGAAGCTGGTAGCCACGCGCTATCTCTCCGGTCGGTGGGAATCTGAGTCCAAATACCCCCGGCTGGTAGTTCATTAAACGTGGCGAGCTCTATTCAGCTGGATGCGGCCGAAATCGATTGGCTGACGGTGTAACTGTCAATTCCCTCGGTTCCCAGTTCGCGGCCATAGCCGCTGTTCTTGACGCCGCCGAACGGAGCGGCAGGGTCCATGATGTAGCCCTCGTTGACGCCGAACGTGCCGGAGCGCACCCGTGCCGCGACGGCGTATCCGCGCTCGACGTCGGCGGTGAATACCGAACCGGCCAGCCCGTATTCGGAGTCGTTGGCAATCCGGAGCGCCTCGTCCTCGTCACGGTAGGAAATGACGGTCAGCACCGGCCCGAAAATCTCTTCACGCGCGATCCGCATGTCGTTATGCGCATCGCTGAACAACGTCGGCCGTACGTACCAGCCGGTGTCGAGACCGTCGGGCAGCTCGCTGCCGCCGGTCACCAGGCGTGCCCCTTCGCTTTTGCCTGATTCGATGTAGCCGCGGACCCGTTCCTGCTGGCGCTGCGCCACCAGCGGGCCGATCTGGGTGTTGGGATCGGCGGGGTCTCCGACCGTCATCGCCTGCATCCCGGCCGCCAATGCGTCGACGAGCTCGTCCTTGCGCGCCTCCGGCACCAGGATCCGGCTCAGCGCGTTGCACACCTGGCCGCTATTGGCCAGGCTGGCCATCTGAATCCCGGCCGCCGCGGCCGTGGGGTCGGCGTCGTCGAGCACGATGGCCGCCGACTTGCCGCCCAGTTCGAGGCTCACCTGCTTGGGGCCCGCCGCGCAGGCCAGGGCCACTTTCCGGCCGGCCGCCGTGGATCCGGTGAAGGAGACCTTGTCGACGCCGGGATGGCTCACCACAAGTTCGCCGACATCGCTACCGCCGGGCAGCACGTTCAGCACTCCGGCTGGAAAGTCGGCTGCCGCAACGAATTCGGCCAGCAGCTGGGCATCGAGGACCGACTCCGGCGCGGGCTTGAGCACCACCGTGCATCCGGCGAGCAACGCGGGCACCACCTTGGCGACGGTGAGGAACTGCGGCATGTTCCACGGCACTATCGCGGCGACGACGCCCACTGGTTGCTTGAGAATTCGAATGTCCTTGCCGTACAACCCCGGACGGGTCTGCTGCCACTCGTAACTCCCCGCCAATCCGCAAAATGCCGACATCATCGTCAGCGGCAATCGGACCTGCGCCCGCTTCGCGAACGAGATCGGTGCGCCGATCTCGGCCGATATCAATGCGGCCATGTCAGCCCGCCGCTCGTTGTAGATCCCGGCCAGGCGGGTGATCGCCTCGATTCGTTCGGCGGGTTGCATCCGCGGCCACGGTCCGCTGTCGAACGCCGCCCGGGCCGCGTCGACGGCCCGGTTCACATCCGCCGGTCCCGCGCAGGCGGCTCGGCCGATGGTGTTCTCGCTGTGCGGCGAGATCACCTCGATAGCCGCGTCAGTCTCCGGCTGAGCCCATTTGCCGTCAATGAAGAGTTGGTCCCTGTCGTACATATTCCCTCTCAGGTGTTGCGACCGCCGTTGACACCAAGGATCTGTCCAGTGATGTAGCCGGCTTCTTCGGATACGAAGAAGGCGCAGGCCGCCGCGATATCTTCGGGCCGGCCCACTCGGCGCACCGGCGTTCGGTTGATGTGATCCTCCACGGTGCCACCGAGCAGGTGTCGTTGCTCGGCGCTGCGCAGCATCGGTGTGTCGATGAATCCCGGCGGTACCGCGTTGACGGTGATGCCGACCGGGCCGTATTCGAGAGCGAGCGATTTGGTCAGGCCGTTGACCGCGGACTTCGCCGCCACGTAGTGCGCCATGTAGGGCTGTCCGGAGTGGGTGCTTGACGACGAGATGTTGACAATGCGGCCCCAACCCGCTTCGACCATGTCCGGCAGCACGGCCTGAATGGTGTGGAACACCCCGTTCAGGTTGACATCGATCACCTTGGACCATTCGTCGAACGTCAAGTGCGAGAACTTTTTGAAGCCTTCCATCCCGGCCGCATTGACCAGCACCAGGATCGGGCCCAACTCGTCGCGGATCGCCGAGATCGCGGCGTCGACCTGCGCACGGTCGGTGACATCGGCGACGTGGCCCGAGCTGTCGTCGGTGCGCGACAGATCGATCACGGCCACGCGGAAGCCGTCACCGCGCAGCCGTTCGGCGACGGCGCGGCCGATTCCAGACGCACCGCCGGTCACGACAGCCGTCTTCACGCCGAGACACCTTCCTGAGCGACCGCCCAACAATTGGCTTCACATGCCTATCACCCGGTGTCGACGGCGGTCAAGTAGTTGCGGCGAGCAGACGCAAAAGCACCCAACACGCCGTGCGTGCAGGGGCTTTTGCGTCTGCTCGTGGGGCAATCTAGGGTCCGGTGATGGACCGGCCCCCGTTTCGTTTTGCCGTGCAAGCGACCAACGCCGCCGGGGGACGCGAGTGGCGCGACACCGTCCGCAAAGTCGAAGACCTCGGCTATTCAACGCTTTTCCTTGCGGATCACTACCTCGGCCCTGGCCCCGCGCAGAAAGCCGCCCGGACCCCTCGCCAAGACCTGGCCCCCATCGCGGCGATGGCCGCGGCGGCCGCGTATAGCGAAACTTTGCGCATTGGCTGCCGCGTTTTCTGTATCGACTACCACGTGCCGGCCGTCTTGGCCAAAGAAGCGGCGACACTCGATCTGCTCTCCGACGGTCGTCTGGAACTGGGCATCGGCGCCGGCTGGAGTGAGGTCGAGTACACCGCGATGGGACTCGACTTCGACCGCCCGGGCCAGCGAATCGCGAAGCTGGCCGAGGTCGTTTCGCTGGTCAAGGCCCATTGGGAAGGCCAAGAACTGGACTTTTCCGGTGACTTCGTACAGGTGCACGGGTACGCGGGACGGCCGCAGCCGGTGCAACGCCCGCATCCACCGATCATGATCGGCGGCGGTGGCCCGCGCATCCTTTCGCTAGCCGGCCGCGAAGCCGACATCGTCAGCATGTCCAGCGTGCCCTTCGTGGCTCGCGACGCCGACGGACTCGATCCGGTGACGGTGGCGCAACGCCGGATCGGATTTGTGCAGGCCGCGGCGGGTGAGCGCTTCGCCGGACTCGACGTCGAGAGTTCGCCCTACTTCACCGAGATCACCGACGACCCCGAATCCGCACTGGCCGGTGTGGCGGCAACCACGGGGATTTCCGTCGACCTGTTGCGCAACCATCCCAACGTTCTGGTCGGTTGGACGGAAAGTGTTGTGGATACGCTGATTTCGCACAGAGAAGCTCTGGGCGTCAATTACGTCACGGTGCAGCAGTCGCAGATCGAATCCTTCGCCCCGGTGGTGGCCCTGCTGCGTGGGCGCTGAGCCTTGACCACCGCAACCAAGA
Source organism: Mycobacterium sp. NGS41 (assembly GCF_059812725.1). Taxonomy (NCBI): domain Bacteria; kingdom Bacillati; phylum Actinomycetota; class Actinomycetes; order Mycobacteriales; family Mycobacteriaceae; genus Mycobacterium; species Mycobacterium sp. NGS41. The sequence continues at coordinate 58,686 of NZ_JCALDF010000007.1, read as the reverse complement.
GGTGGGACCATGAGGCCCTGTGTGATTTGGGCGATCGCTCAAGGGGACGGACGGCGAATCTATGGCAAAGCGGACCAGATTCAGCGAGTACCACGACCGGTATGCCAATTACCGGCTTGAGCTGTCCGACGACGGCATCTTGTTCATGCAATGCCACACCAACGGCGGCAGCCTGGTGTGGGACTGGCGGGCGCACGACGACCTGTCAGACGTGTTCGCCGATATCGCCGGGGACCGCGAGATCAAGGTGCTCATCCACACCGGCACCGGCGACAACTACAACGCCAACTGGGGGCGCATGCCTAACGGCGATCCCGTAGAAAAGCCCGAGTATCTGCTCATGCCCGGCACCCGCGGCCTGCACAAGCTCGACGAAAAGGCCTGGTATGCACGGCATCTGATCACCAACGTGCTCGATGTCGACGTTCCGATGATCAGCGCGGTCAACGGCCCGTGCAACATGCACTCCGAGGTACCGCTGCTCGGCGATATCGTGTTGGCCTCCGAAGACGCGTATTTCCAGGATGCTTCGCATTTCCCCCGCGGTCAGGTGCCCGGCGACGGCCAGCACGTCATCTGGAGCTTTTTGGCCGGCCACACCCGTGCCCGCTATTTCCTGTTGACCGGCATGAAGCTCGGGGCGCAGGAAGCCAAGGAGTGGGGTGTGGTCAACGAGGTCCTGCCGAAGGACCAATTGCTGGACAGGGCGTGGGAACTCGCGCGCGAACTGGTAAAACGCCCACCGCTGACGCTGCGTTACTCGCGCCAGCTTTTCACCAATCCACTCAAGCGGGCCTTCATCGACGAGCTCGGCCACGGCCTGGCGCGGGAAACCTACGCGCAGCGGGCCTTTTTCCCGTTCGGCGGCGAGATGGCACCCCTGGACCGGGCCTGGGACGCGGAGCCTTGGTCGCAGCCGGCGTCGGACGGTCAACGCAGTGAAGAAGTCCCATCGTGACCAGCATCCAGCAGCGGTTGGCGACCGGTCGCGGAAAGTTCACCACCGACTATCCCGAACTCGGGACCGGCCCGGTCAGCTACGAAGATTCGATCTCCGAGGAGTTCTTCGCCGCCGAGCGCAAGGCGGTATTCGAGCGAAACTGGTTGTGTGTCGGCCGTATTGAGCGGTTGCCACGCAAGGGTTCGTATTTCACCCGCGACCTGCCCGGGCAGCTTGCGTCGATCGTGATCGCCCGCGACCTGAACGACACGGTGCACGCGTTTCACAACGTATGCGCCCACCGCGGCAACAAGGTGGTCTGGCAGGAACATCCCGGCAGGGAGACGTCGGGAACCTGTCGCGCGTTCGCCTGCAAGTATCACGGCTGGCGATATGGGCTCGACGGCAAGGTCAACCACGTCACCAACGAGGGCGAATTCTTCGATCTGGACAAGAGCACGCTGCGGATGCCGCCGGTGCATTGTGAGGTGTGGGCGGGTTTCATTTTCGTCAATCTCGCCGAAAACCCGGTGCCGCTACGCGATTTCCTCGGCGACGGGCTGCTACCCATCGAGGCCTACCCGTTCCACAAGATGACGCAGCACTACGGCTTCTCCACACGGATCAACGGGAATTGGAAGCTGGCCGTCGACTCGGTATGCGAGTGGTACCACCCGCCGTATGTGCACGGGCGGTTCATCGACCCTGACGTGTCGAAGGCCGAGAAGATGGTGCCACCGGTCGACGCGTATCACTACGAGCTGTTCCGGCCGCACATGCTCACGTCGGTTCCCGGACCACCGCCGCTGCCGCCTCGCGAACCCGGCACCGCGGGACCGGCACGCCAGGACCAGCGTTGGGTTTACAAGCTGTTCCGCGCGGGTCTGTTCGGGCCCGACGACGTGCCCGATATCGGCCCGCAACCTGACTTTCTCAACCGGGGCGGGATCAAGTCGTGGGGCAACGACCAGTTCTGGATCTTTCCGAACATTTCGATCCAGATCTGGGCGCGCGGTTATTACATCACTTACACCTACTGGCCCGAGACCGTCGACTCGCACATCTACGAGATCGACATGTATTTCGTGCCACCGGCCGACGCGACCGACCGCCTGGCGCAGGAGCTGGTGGTGGACAGCACAATCGAGTTCGCCATGCAGGACGTGAACACCATCGAGGCCACACACTCCGCGCTGAAGACGCGGGCGCAGAGCACGTTCCACCTGAGTGACCAGGAACTGTTGATCCGGCAATTCCACACGGTCATCCGCGACACGGTCGACGCCTACCGGTCCGGGGCGCCGTCATGACGAATGTGTTGTTGCCAGAGAGGTTTTCCGGCCTCGAACCTTTTGCCGCCGAGTGGGCGTTGCCGACGCGGGCGCAACGGTACGAGGCGCGGCTGTCTAAGCCCTACGCCGAACTCGTTGCGTTTTACGACGCAATCGCCCCACGGGCCGAAGAGGCGATCGCGTACCTGAACACGATGGACATCAACGCTTTACCGGACGACGCGGCCAGGCTGCTGCACATGCTGTATTCGATGATTCTGGTGTCGTACGCCGTCAACGTGTTCAAACAGAACCGCATCCCGGACTCGGGCGCCGCGTTCTTCGACATGGTCGCCGAGCCGGCGGTGTGACGGCATGACGGCATCGGAACGGCCCAAGGCGCGGGACTCGACCACTCGCGCGTTGCTGATCGACGCGACGATTCAGATCATGCTCGAGGAAGGGTACGCCGCTGCCACGTCGCGTCGGGTGGCGGCCAAGGCCGGCGTCAAACCGGCGTTGGTGCACTACTACTTCCCGACAATGGACGAGTTATATCTGGCCGTGTTCCGCCGCGGCGCCACAGTGTATCTGGAGCGTCAGCAGGAAGCGTTGTCCTCAGACCGACCGTTGCACGCCTTCTGGGACACCCTCATCGAACCCAAGGACACCCGGCTGCTGCTGGAGTTCATGGGGCTTGCTAACCACCGCAAGGAGATTCGTGCCGAGATCGCGGCCTGGTCGGAACGATGGCGCGAGATGCAGATCACCGCACTGAACTTCATCGTTCGCGAACATGGCCTCGACACAACCGAATTACCGCCGGCGGGCTTGGCGGTTGTCATCGCGGCGATCGGCCGCACTCTCATCTTGGAGGAGGGGCTGGGCACGTCGGGAGGTCACGATGAGGCCGTCGCGCTGGTGCGCCGATTCCTGGACCGATTCGAGATGCCGTCACCGAAGGACCGCCGCGGGCGCAGTGCGCCGGATTAGGTGTGGACCTCGGGGGCACAGCTGGCCACACCGGGGCAGCTTGGTGGTGCCGTGGACTTGTCGGCCGCGTTTCTCATGAGTCCCATCCGTCACAGATTGTCTGTTGTGTGTCTATTTGTCCGCCTCCTAGCGACAGCCGTTGCACGGCAGGTCAATTTGTCGCTAGGAGGCGGACAAATAGACACAAGCCTGTTCTCCGGTGATGGGAGTGACCGGTGTGTCCAGCGGTGTACCGAGGCAATTTGAGACAGCCCAGGACAGATTTAAATTCCGCGAGCACCGCCAATCAGGGCAGCACGAGCCGCAACCGCTCCCAACCCCGCACGGTGGACGTCGGCGCCAGTTTTGCTGTGTCGTAGTCGATGTCCCATTCGGGCCAGCGGTTCAGCATCTCGTCCAGCGCGACGCGTCCCTCCAGCCGAGCCAGGTTGGCACCGAGGCAGTAATGCACGCCCTTGCCGAAGGTAATGTGCGAGATGTTCTCGCGATGGATGTTGAACGTGTCCGGATCCGTGTAGCGACGAGGGTCGCGGTTGGCGGCGCCGAACAGCAGCAGCATGGCGCTGCCGGCGGGGACCGTCATGCCGTAGCACTCGAAATCCGTTGCCATCCAACGGGCTACGTGGGGCCCAGTGGGCTCGAATCGTAGCGTCTCGTCGACGGCGCGAGTCAGCAGCGACCGATCGTCATAGACCTCGCGGCGCTGGTCGGGATGCTCGGCGAGCACCTTGGCCAACCAGCCGATAAGCCGGCCCGTGGTCTCGTTGCCCGCACCGGCCACCACCTGGGTGTAGTGCAGTATCTCCTTGCGAGTGAGCTTCCGGTGCACGCCCTGGTCGTCGTCGAACTCGACATTGAGCAATTGCGTCATCAGGTCGTCGGACGGGTTTTTGGACCGCCACTCGACGTAGTCGGCGTATATCCGGCCATCGGCGATGGAGTCGGCGTCGACGACCTTCAGCGGCGCGCCGGGCTTAGTGCGGAGGTTGGCATCGTTTGCGTCCCGCACCGAGATCTGTTCCGACTCAGGGATTCCCAGCAACATACCGATCACACGCATCGGCATCATGCAGGCGAGCTCGGCGATGATGTCGAACCCGTCCGATCCGACATGGGGGTCCAGGCATCGAACGCAATATGCCCGGATCTGGTCTTCGATTTCGGCCATCCGGCGCGGCGTGAACACTCGCGACATCAGGCCGCGCAGCATCGTGTGTTCGGGCGGATCCTGAAACATCATCACGCCGCCGGGCATGTCGAATTTCGACTGGACCAACTCGAGGATGTCGCTGCGCCGGCTGGAGAATACCTGCCAGTTGGCCAACGCCTGTTCGACGTCGGAATGCCTTGATATCGCCCAGAAGTCGTACCGCTCGTTGTAGTAGATCGGCGCCTCTTCACGCAGTCGCGCATACACGGGATACGGGTCGGCGATGATGCCGGTGTCATAGGGGTCGTAGTAGACGTCCGTGTCGTTTGCGGTGTCGTTTGTTAAGGCCATCGTTGCTTCCTTACTTCAGGCAGCTGCCGGCATCCACGGGGATCGCAACGCCGGTGATGTAGCGCGCTTCGTCGGAGGCCAGGAACAGCACCGCGTTGCTGATATCTTCGGCGGTCACCCAGGGAATCGGCAAGTAGTGGAAGGTCTGGCACACCGGAGCGAGATCGTCGGGTCCGGGGTTGTCCAGCTCTGGCCGAAACGCACGGTAGGTCTTGTCGTTCATCAGCAACGGTGTGTTCACGTGGGTCGGCAGAACGGAGTTGACCCTGATCATGTGCTGTCCCAATTCGACAGCGAAAGAACGCATTAGGCCGACCACGCCATGTTTGGCAGCGACATAGTGACCCATGTGCGAATACGCCTTGGCGCCGGCGACCGAAGACGTCAGGACGATCGAGCCCCCGCGACCGCCGGCCAGGATGGGCGGTACGCCGGCCTTCACCGACTTCCAGACGCCGCTGAGGTTGATGTCGATCATTTCCTGCCAGATCGGTTCGTCAATCTTGTGCAGCTTTCCGGCGATCGTGCCGATGCCGGCGTTCGCCACGATGACGTCAAGCCGCCCAAGCTGTTCGACGCCGCTGTCAACGGCAGCCTGCAGTGCGGCCGAATCCCGAACGTCGACTTCGGCTGTGACGACGCGGCCTCCCGCATCTTTGACCATCCCAGCTGTGACGTCCAGATCTTCCGGCGTCGCGGCGTCTGCGGGCGACGCGGTGAATCCCTGACAGATGTCGACCGCGATGATGTCCGCGCCCTCCTGCGCGAGCCGGACCGCGTGACTTCTGCCCTGGCCGCGCGCCGCGCCGGTCACGAACGCGACCTTGCCGTCCATCCGGCCCGCCATGCGATCTCCGTTCGACGGTTTTTGGGCGATCGCCCAAATTTGTGGCTTGGCCATGTTTAGCAGCACGGCGCTGAGCTCGTCAAGGTTCGTTGCCGAGCAGACGCAAAAGCACCCATTTTCGGCCGGAAATGGGTGCTTTTGCGTCTGCTCGTCACACGTGGCGGGCCGCCTCTTGGGCGAGTTGCACTCGAGAGGTGAAGCCGAGCTTCGCATACGCGTGCCTCAAATGGGATTGCACGGTGCGAGGCGAGATGAAAAGCCTTGTCGCGATGTCGTTGTTGCCGAGACCTTCGCTGACCAGCCGCACGACGTCGCGCTCGGTCGGTGTGAGCGAATCCCAACCACTGGTAGGTCGTTTGCGTTCGCCGTGTCCGCGCCGGGCGTAGGCGACTGCCTCCTCGGTAGTCAGCGCCGCCCCTTCGGCCCATGCGGTTTCAAAGTCCGCCTCGCCCATTGCATTCCGCAATGCTGCTAGCGAGGATTCGTAGTCGGCCTCCCAGACTTTTAACCGCCCGATGTTCTTGCGTTGCCGGATTGCCGCTGCCGCACCAAAAAGTCGTCCCGCTTCCCGATGGCTGCCACTGCTGGCGGCCGAAGTCGCGGCACATTCGAGGGCGTCGGCAACGCCCACATAGGGAAAGCCGTCGGGGAGATTTGCCAATGCCTCATGGACGTCGCGTCCAGCCTGCTCTGGTTCACCTTGTGCCATCGCCACGCGGGCGCGCGTGACGAGTGACGAGACCAGGACCGCCCAGCTCATGGCTGTCTTGACTGCGTCATCTGCCCAGCGTCTTGCGGCGACCAGATCCCCACTCGCCAAGATGGCCTGCGCCATGACCGGCCGTTGGATAGAAGCAGATCCGGGCAGGGCACCCCCGTGCTCCCAGGCCGCCGCGGTGGCTTCCAGCGCATTCCCGACATCGCCGGCTGCCAGGGCCGCCCATCCCAGCGCCATATAACAAATGGCTGAGACGAAAGGCCCGAATTCAGTCCCGGGCCCGAGGCTCGCTTCAGCCGCGGCCAGGGCCGCCTCCCCGTCGCCCCGCCACCCTAATGCGGTGGCCTGGTGCGCGAGGTTCCCGACCGCAAGAATCCCGTCGTGGGCGGCCGTGGCCTCGGCGGCCGCCGCGCGGAATTGCGTGAGCGCGCCAGCGATATCGCTCTCGAGTAGTTGTGCCAGACCAAGACAAGTGCGGCAATGGCGCGAGTTGAACCTGTCACCGATCGCGTCGGCGATGTCGCGTCCTTCCTCGGCGGCCGCGCGTGCCGCGATAGGGTCACCGTAAAGGAGTGCCGCGTGTGCCTGCCAGGCCAGAATCTGACTGAGCCTCCACTTGTCGTCCAACTCCCGGGCCAGTGTGATCGCCTCGGCGAAGTACTCCCCCGCCAGCTCTGCGTTGTGGGCAGCGGTCAGTGCGCAGGCAATCAGCGCTCTCACCAGCACGGCTGCGTCCCCAACATCACGGGCGACTACCAGCGCTTGCTGCGCCTGATTCACGTTCACGCTGCCGACCGCGGAGTCGAGCATCGCTTTGTCGGATAGCGCTCGGGCGAGCACCACGGCCGGCACGTCGGGGTGCTGTGCCACGTCATCGATGAAGACCGCGTCCAACCACGCCGAGCCCTCGAGCACCCGACCCCGCGCGAACCAGAGCGGATGCAGCGACGACGCGAGTGTCAATGCGAGCGCCGTGTCCGAGTTTTCGCAACTCCAGGCGAACGCGGCTCGCAGGTTGTCGATTTCCATTTCCGCCTGCTCGACACGCTGCTCATAGTCACTCCCTGCCGGCGCATCGACCGCGGCCGCCATCGATGTGTAGTAGTCGCGGTGACGCGACCGCACCTCGTCCGCCTCACCGGATTCGCCGAGCTTTTCCAGCGCGTATTGGCGAACGGTCTCCAAGAGCCGGTAGCGGGTTCGGTCCCGGCTGTCGTCGGCGACCACGAGCGATTTGTCTACCAGCAGGCTGAGCTGATCAAGCACCTGGAAGCGCTCCACCTGCCCGGACCCCGCAACCGCCTGTGCGGCATCCAAATCGAAGCCACCCACGAACGCCGCCAGCCGTCGGAACAAGACCCGCTCAGACTCGGTCAACAACGCGTGCGACCAATCCACCGACGCGCGCAAGGTCTGCTGGCGGCGCACCGACGTGCGCGCACCACCGGTCAATAACCGGAAACGGTCGTGCAAGGTGTCGACGATCTCGGTCAGCGACAAGGCGCGCACCCGTGCTGCGGCGAGCTCGATCGCCAGCGGCAAACCGTCCAGCCGCCGGCAGATTTCCGCGATCGCGGCGGCATTGTCGTCGGTGACGGCGAAATCTGCCCGGGCACGGCGGGCACGGTCAGTGAACAGTTCGACGGCTTCGTCGGCCAGCGACAGCGACGGCACTCGCCAGCCCACCTCGCCGGACACGCCGATCGGCTCGCGGCTCGTCGCCAATAGCGTCAATTCACTTGCGGCGGCGAGGAGAGCGACGACTAGCTCCGCGCTCGCGTCCAGCAGATGCTCACAGTTGTCCAACACCACCAGCATCCGTCGCTCGGCGACGAAACGGCTGATTGTGTCCATTGTGGAGCGCCCCGGTTGGTCGGGCAGCCCGAATGCACGCGCCACCGCGATCGGCACCACCTCGGGATCGGTGATCGGCGCCAGGTCCACATACCAGACTCCGCCACCGAACTCGGCGGCCACCTGTCCCGCGATCTGCACCGCCAGCCGGGTCTTGCCCACCCCACCGGCGCCGGTGAGAGTAACCATCCGGTTGTCGGCCAGCAGTTCCCGCACTCGGGTCAGCTCGGCGTCGCGGCCCACGAAACTGGTCAACTGCGCGGGAAGGCGCTGAGCGACAACAGTTTTGGTTATCCGCAGGGGTGGAAAATCGTTCACCAGATCCGGATGACACAGCTGTACCACCCGCTCGGGACGCGGCAGATCACGCAGCGGATGGGTGCCCAGGTCGGTGAGCCATGCGCCTGTCGGGAGCCGGTCAAGCACCATCGCTTCGGCCGCGCCGGACAGCACGGTCTGTGCGCCGTGCGCCAGATCGCGCAGCCGCGCTGTCCGGTTGATCGTCGGCCCGACGTAGTTACCTTCGTCGCGCAGCTGTATCTCGCCGGTATGGATTCCGATCCGCAGCCGGATCGGCGCCAACGGTGCGCGCTGCAACTCCAGCGCGGCGGCCACCGCATCCGAGGCACGGGCGAAGGCAGCGACGAAGCTGTCGCCCTCGCCTTGCTCGACCGGTCGCACTCCGTCGTGCGCGGCGATGGTCGCCGACACTGCCTCATTCATTCGAGCGAGGGCAGCAGTCATTTCATCGGGCTGGCTTTCCCATAGCCGCGTGGAACCCTCGACGTCACCCAACAGCAACGTGACGGTGCCCGTCGGCAATAGACCGCTCACGTCAACTTCGCTCCAGTCCACCAGCGGCAGGTCCGCGCGTCGATCGATTTCGCTCATGCTAGCCAGCGTGCGTCGCCGCGGAGGGCAAAACATCAGCGCATACGCGGAGATCCGCGCCGACGGGGGCGGAGGTTCCTACCGCGAGCAGACGTGGAATCGCACTCGCAGCGCTCGCGCAGTGCGATTCCGTGTCTGCTCGCGCGTCGAAATCAACCCTGCTTCACGGTGTTGTTACGGCCCGTCGTGACGACCTTTGGTGGCGTACCCGTGTGGTAGGTCACCGTGTTGTTGAAGCCCGCGAACTCGACGGTGTCGACGCTGTCGCACTGCACCTGATTGTCGTACGCCGAAATCGTCAGCCCGCCACAGTGGCCGGTGACCGTGACCCGGCTGCTGTAATTGGTAACCGCGATGCTGTCGATGCTGTCGGCCTGCACCCGGTTGCCGTAGGCGGACAGCGCCAGGCTGGCACAGTGACCGCGAGCGGAAAACGTGTTGCCGTAGCTGGCGAAAGTCAGTTTGCCGTCATTGCACGCAGTTTCGGTGATCGTGTTGCCAAAGCCCGATACCTCCATGACGTCGGCGCGGTCGACGTTCACGTGATTGTCGAACCCATGCACTTTGAGGCTGGCACAGTGACCGGTCACGGTAACCGTGCTGTTGTTCGAATTCAGCGTCAGGTTGCCGTCGTTGCATGCGATCGTGTCGTTGGCGCCGTTGCCGCCCAGGCTGAATGTGCCGCCGTGCTCAACCGTGATCGGGGCCGCGCTCGTCGCGGCGCCACTGTTCACGGTCGCGGCGGTGTTACGCACCAGATGGATACCCCAGACGACTGCCAGCGCGATCGGCACCAGGATCGCCAGTGCGACAACAGCCAGCAACGGCCAGCGCACTCGAACGCCGCGGGGCGGCGACGTGAAGCCGCCATCGTAGAGCGGACCAGCCGTGCCCTGCGTCGAGCCGCCGAGCCCGAGTTCCAACTCGCGGATCCGCTTCTCGGGGTCGTCGTCCTTCATCTGCGAAATGGTCTCACGCCAACGAGATGACGGCCTCATGAATTGCGTGAGGACGACGCCGCCGCAGTCTTCCTTGACCGGCTACCGCCGGAGTAGGCATTCGACGGCGTCGCGAATAATCTCGCGCTGCCGCTTGGCATCCGACACGTCGACGACAGTAAGGACCTCGAGGCTGCTGCTCGCGGTCCACAGCGAGGCGATGTTGATGATCAGTGCCAATAGCACGCCGGGTTCGAAATAGTCGGACACCTTGCCGTCGGATTGCGCTCTTGCGATCGCGTCAACGGTGGCTTTGGCGTTCTTGACCGCGAACAGATGGGGTCCCTCATGACCGCGCTCGAGGCGTTGCCAGCTCACCAGCCGCCTGATCTCCGGATGTTGCCGATACGTGTCGGCCAGTCTTTCCGCATACCCGGCAAGATCGGTGGCGTCGATCGGGATGGACTCGATGACCTGTTGCACCACCGATTCCCAGACTGCGTCAAAGAGCTGGTCCTTGCTTCCGAAATAGTTGTAAATCTGGGCCTTGTTGGCCTCGGCGTTGGCGGCGATGCGGTCTACACGCGAACCGGCGATGCCGTACTGGCCGAACTCGGCGCGAGCGGCGTCGATCAGGCGGCGGCGGGTCGCTGCAGCGTCACGCGTGGCAGTCATCCCTACAGATTACCTAACTAACTAGATAGTTGACCGCGAATGCCGTTACAGGTATCTTCTAACTATCTAGTTAGTAAGGAACCGCCCGATGCTCGACCCCCAGCCCTGTCTGAGCGCCAGCTGGAGATTTCCAGCTTCGCTGACGCGGGCGCAGCGCGGGCCACCGCCGACCGCTGTACGCCGCCCGGACTCGGTTTCGCCCCCTGATACCGACCAACAGCCGAGATCGCCGATCGCAGATTCGTTGCGGCAGTTGCCGTTCGAGCACCGCGCCGTCATCTACCGGGCCTATTACCAGGGATGGACGACCGCGAGAATCGCCGACGACCTGAAGATCACCGAAGCCGTCGTGAAGTCACGGCTGCACGATGGCCTGCATGCACTACGGCTCACAGGTCGCCTGAGGTTCAACTAAATCGACCATCCGACAACGCGTGTCAAGCCGCCGCGGCGCCGCTCAGGCGTGTTCGCTCTGCGCTCCGACTTCGCGGTAGGGCGCGCCGAACTGAGGCACCGCGTCGAACCCCCGCGTGGATGCGGCCGTAATGGCGCGTCGCATCGGCAGTATCAACGGCACAAAAAGGGCCATGTCGACCAGGATCGGTGTGACGAGCCGATTGTGCACGAACGCGAACGAGCTTCTGGTGGCCGGATCGGCCCACCCGATCGTTCCGCCCAGACCGGCGTGGCCGTATCCACGCAGCAGGCCGGGCACCGGTGACCCGTGGTAACCAAGGTGGAACGACATCGGGAAGATCAGGTTCAGGTCGGGCCGCAAACTGATCTTTCCCAGCAGTCCATCGGCCAGTTCCGAAGAGAGGAACTGAGTTCCGTCGATACGCCCACTGTTGGCCAGGGCACCGTACATCTTGGCCAGGCCGCGGGCGGTCACCACGGCATTAACGGAGGGGATCTCGCTGTCAAGAAATGGGGTGTCGCCCTGTACCAGCGAGGTAATGCCCGGGACGTACAACGCGCCCAAGCCACCGGCCAGCGGCGATTCGGCGAGCCGCGGCGCGAGGTGGTCGATCAGCGGGTTGGCCCGGGTGCTTTGCGGGAACATGATCTGCGCAACTTTGGTCGGCGCTTCCTTCGGAGGCCGCCCGAGATGCAGTCCGTCGGTGTTGAGGGGTTGCGCGATCTCGCGGCGGAACAACTCACGCATGCCCACGCCCGTGATCGCTCGGGCCAGACCAGAGACGAGCCAGCCGTAGGTGAAGGCGTGGTACGCCGCGCGTCCGGCGTGGCGATCAACGGGTGCGGCCGCAATCCGCTCTTCCATCAACCGGAAATCCAACAGCTCGTCCCTGCTGACACCCTGCAGGTGCGACAACCCCGCTCGGTGACGCAGCATGTCGCGCACGGCGATATCCGACTTGCCGTTAGCGCCGAACTCCGGCCAATACCGGGCAACCGGGGCGTCGTAGGACAGCAACCCCCGGTCGACCAGCCGGTGCAACACCGTTGCGGCCACGCCCTTGCTTGCCGAGAAGACCATGGCGCCTGTGTCAGCTGTCCAGGGCACGTCACCGTGACGATCCGACCAGCCAGTCCAGACGTCGACGACGGGTTCGCCCTCGACATACACCGAAAGGGAGCCGCCGCCGAACCGCGGATCGGGAAACAGCTTGGCGAAGGTTCGGACGGCGCACGAGAACCGCGGGTCGGCCGCGCCGTGCACGTGCGCCGGCAGGTCGTTCTCGGATTCCAGAACAGATGCTTGCGTCATGCCCTAACCAACCCCCGGCTTGCAGCAACGCTGATACATGAGAACTATATTATCAGTTAGTGATAAGGGCATTCTCAAAGGTGGCCAGTGCTGATCTCCCTCGAGGCGGCCTTGCGTCAGTGCCGAGGTGAAACCGTAGCCTATGCCGCGTTGTTGCCTTCCAGGTCGTCACGAATGGCCTCTTGAGCTTTCGGCGGCAGCGAGTGCAGAATCTTGCGCACCCGCGCCCTGCGACGCTCGACGGCCTTGCGCTCCGGCATCCCAGGCGTCGCAACGACCTGCGGTGGCACGCCCTCGATGTCCTCAACACCTCCGGCGTGCTGACCGGCGTCGACCATGGCTTGCTCCTCGGCCATGGTCGCCTCGTCCTTCTCCTCCGACATACCGATCGGACCGATACGTCGGCCGTTGAGGAACTGCCCCACAACCGGTTCCTCGCTGGTCAGCAGCACCTCGCGCGGCCCGAACATGACCAGGTGCTTGCGGAACAGCATGCCGATGTTGTCCGGCACCGTGCGCGCCACGTTGATGTTGTGCGTCACGATCAGGATCGTGGCGTCGATCTGCGCATTGATGTCGATGAGCAGTTGACACAGGTAAGCGGTGCGCACGGGGTCCAGACCGGAGTCCGGCTCGTCGCAGAGAATGATCTGCGGATCCAACACCAGCGAGCGGGCCAGGCCGGCGCGCTTCTTCATACCGCCGGAGATCTCGCCCGGATACTTCGCCTCGTCACCTTGCAGGCCCACCAGCGCGAGCTTCTCCATGACGATGTCGCGGATCTCGCCTTCCTTCTTGTTGGTGTGCTCGCGTAATGGGAACGCGGTGTTGTCGTACAGGGTCATCGAGCCGAACAGCGCGCCGTCCTGGAACATGACGCCGAATAGCCTGCGGAGCTCGTAGAGCTCTTTGGCCGAGCTCTCGACGATGTCTACGCCGTCGATGACGATCTTGCCGCGCTCCGGGAGCAGCAGCCCGATCAAAGACTTCAAGAACACCGACTTGCCCGTTCCGGACGGACCAATCAGCCCGCTGACCTCGCCCGCGGGGATGTTCATCGTGACGTCTTCCCAGACATTCGTGGAGCCGAAAGATTTGCTCAGACCTTCGACTGAAATTCCGATACCCACCTGTCCTGCTCCAACCCGTTGAGTTGCCGCCCCCACCGAAGTCGGTGGTCATTGGACTGGGATAACCGTTTCGTCGTCCGGTAACCGCTGAACTACGGCTTCTTCAAATCCGTATCGCGGCTCGGCTGCACCCGTTTCGGTTCGCCTGGCATCTTCGGATAGTTCGGCGGATACGGCATGTCACCGAGCCCGCGCTCTTCGTCAGCCTCGGCCAGTTCCAGTAGCGGGGCGATCGACTGGGCCAGCTGATCCATGTCTGCCCAGGGGTCTTCGCGTTGCTGCACCAGCTCGGGGACGGTCGCCATGGTGTAGTCGTCGGGATCCGCGCCGGCCAGCTCTTTCCAGGTCAGCGGCGTCGACACGGTCGCGATGGGGGTGCGTCGCACCGAATACGCCGACGCCATGGTGCGGTCTCGGGCGTTCTGGTTGAAGTCGATGAAGATGCGCTGGCCCCGTTGTTCCTTCCACCACGATGTGGTGACCGCGTCGGGCGCGCGCCGCTCGATCTCGCGGGCCAGCGCGATGCCCGCGCGTCGCACCTCGATGAAATCCCAGTCGGTGGCGATCCGCAGAAACACATGGATCCCGCGGCCGCCGGACGTCTTGGGGTGCCCGACCAGACCGAGTTCGTCGAGCAGCGGCCGCAGCACGTCGACGGCGACCGCCCGCGCCTCCTCGAAGCCGGTGCCGGGCTGCGGATCCAGGTCGATGCGCAGCTCGTCGGGGTGGTCGGTGTCGGGGCAACGGACCTGCCACGGATGCAGCATGATGGTGCCCATCTGCGCCGCCCACACGATGGCGGCCGGGTGGGTGACCTTCAGCGCGTCGGCGGTCCGCCCCGACGGAAAGGTCACCCGGCAGGTCTCCAGATAGTCGGGATGATGCTGCGGAACCCGTTTCTGGTAGATCTCCTCGCCGTCGATGCCTTCCGGGAACCGCTGCAAGTGAGTGGGCCGGTTGCGCAGCGTGGCCAGCATCGGGCCGCCCGCCACGGCAAGGTAGTACTCGACCAGCCGGCCCTTGGTGCCTTTCGACCCCAGCTTGGGGAAATACACCTTGTCCCGATTGGTCAGCCGCACGGCGATGCCGTCGACGTCGAGTTCTTCTGCTGCAGCGGCCATATCTGGATTCCAGCATGCCGGACGCCACAATGAATGGATGGACTTACCCGTCATGCCGCCGATTTCGCCGATGCTGGCCAAGTCAGTCAAGGCAATCCCACCGGATGCGTCGTATGAGCCCAAATGGGATGGCTTCAGGTCCATCTGTTTTCGCGACGGCGATCAGGTCGAGCTGGGCAGCCGCAACGAGCGGCCGATGACCCGCTACTTCCCCGAGTTGGTCGCCGCGGTCAAGGCCGAACTACCGCAGCGCTGCGTGATCGACGGCGAGATCGTCGTCTCCACCATGCGAGCCACCGGCCCCAGACTGGACTTCGAGGCCCTGCAACAGCGCATCCATCCCGCCGATTCGCGGGTCCGGATGCTGGCCGAGCACACGCCCGCGTCCTTCATTGCGTTCGACTTGCTCGCGCTTGACGACGACGACTTCACGGGGCGACCGTTCAGCGAGCGGCGCGCCGCTCTCGTCGAAGCATTATCTGTTTCCGCGGCCGGCTCGGCCGCGTCGGTCCACGTGACGCCGGCGACCACCGACCTCGCCACCGCGCAGCGCTGGTTCTCTGAGTTCGAGGGAGCCGGGCTCGACGGCGTCGTCGCCAAGCCGCTGACCATCACGTATCAGCCGGACAAGCGCGTCATGTTCAAGATCAAGCACGAGCGGACCGCCGACTGCGTGGTCGCCGGCTATCGGGTGCACAAGTCCGGGGGCGACACGATCGGCTCCCTGTTGCTGGGGCTCTATCAGGATGACGGGCAGCTCGCGTCGGTCGGTGTCATCGGCGCCTTCCCGATGGCCGAGCGACGGCGGCTGTTCACTGAATTGCAGCCGCTGGTCACCAGCTTCGACGACCACCCGTGGAACTGGGCGGCGCACGAGGCCGGCGAGCGCACCCCGCGCAAGAACGAGTTCTCGCGATGGAACGTCGGCAAGGACCTCTCGTTCGTCCCGCTGCGACCCGAGCGGGTCGTCGAGGTCCGCTACGACCATATGGAAGGTCAGCGGTTCCGCCACACCGCCCAGTTCAGCCGGTGGCGCCCCGACCGCGACCCGCGTTCATGCACGTATGAACAGCTCGAACAACCGCTCACGTTCAGCCTTACCGACATCGTTCCCGCGCTCGCTACCGGCAATGCTTAGTGGGTTCATTAGTCCCGCTCCAACTATGTCAGTGACTGATGTGGGCTTGACGGTGATAGCAGTAACTGTCGTCACGTAGGATCAGTCGACATGGGCCGGTGGGAACCCAACGCCCGAGGCCGCCTCGAGCAGGCTGCCTTGGAGCTCTACAGCCAGCGTGGATTCGACCAGACGACGGTGGCCGAGATCGCGCAGCGGGCAGGGTTGACCGAGCGAACATTCTTCCGCCACTTCGCCGACAAGCGCGAGGTGCTGTTTTGGGGCGAAAGCGCGCTATACGACCTGTTTGTGCTCGCCGTTGCGAGCGCTCCTGCCGACGCAGCGCCGATGGACGCCGTCGCAGCAGGGCTCAAAACTGTCGGCATTCTGTTTGAGGGACGGTCCCGCGAGCAAGCGCGGCAGCGCCAGGCCGTCGTCAATGCCCATGTAGCGCTTCAGGAGCGGGAGCTGATCAAGCTCGCGAAGCTTGCCTCGGGGATCGCCGAAGCGCTGCGCGAACGTGGTGTCGCGCAACCAGCCGCAAGTCTCGCCGCAGAAGCTGGAGTCGCCGTCTTCAAGATCGCATTCGAGCGGTGGGTCGGCGAGGTCAAGGGGCACGACCTGGCACAGCTCATCGACGAATCGCTGGAAGAACTCAAGGCCGTGACGGGTGGCCGCTGAGCACGGCGTTGGCCCGGATGACAACGACTGTCGTCAGTGCTATTCTTACGACAGTCACTGACATCACTCAGGCCACCCGAGGAGAACCTGAAATGACTCCCGACAACATCGCCGTTTGGCTGCCGAAGCCGAGGGGCCCGTTCGAGGTTGGACCCGCCCGGTACACCAGGCCGGCAGCAGATGAGGTCGTCGTGAGAGCACGCGCCATCGCGGTGAACCCGATCGATGCGGCGCCCGGTTTCGCCTATCGGCTGGTGTTGCCGTGGTTGACGTTTCCGGCCGTCGTTGGCTCGGACGTCGCCGGTGAAGTTGTCGAGGTCGGATCCGATGTAACTCGTCTGCGTCCGGGGGACCGCGTAGTTGGCCCCGCGTTCGGCATTGAGCGGGACCGTAACCGGGCTGCAGAAGGCGCCTTTCAGCTCTACGTGGTGCTGATGCAGCACATGGTTACGCCCCTTCCAGACGATCTGCCCTTTGAGCGAGCCGCTGTGCTGCCGCTGGCAATCTCGACCGCGGCATCCGGCATGTTCCAGCAAGACCAGCTCGCGCTGCCCCTGCCGACCAACGATCCCAAGGATCGCGGGGAGACGGTCCTGGTGTGGGGCGGATCAACCAGTGTGGGCAGCAATGCCATCCAGCTGGCTCGCCATGCCGGGTACCGCGTCGTTGCCACCGCGTCGCCACGCAACTTCGACTACGTGCGGTCATTGGGCGCTGCCGCGGCGGTTGACTATCACAGCCGCACTGCCACCGAGGAGCTCATCGAGCAGATCGGCGACAGTTACCTCGCCGGCACCCTCGCCATCGGCGGCGGCTCCCTGAGACCGGCCCTGTCAATCGCGACGAAAGTACCGGGCAGTCGTCGTATTTCCAGCGCGCAGCCGGCGCTGCTCACCCGCGTCGAATTGCTGTGGCGGCGTCGCAAAGGGGTCCATGTGAGTTCGATCTGGGGCGGCAGCCTCAAGGACAATGCAGTCGGACCCGGAATATACGAGGACTTCCTTCCGGTCGCGCTCGCCAGCGGTACCTACCGGGCCGCACCGGACGCCGAGGTCGTCGGCGAGGGCCTCGACAAGATTCCCGACGCTCTCGAGCGACTACGGAAGGGTGTCTCCGCGAGAAAGCTCGTCGTCACCGTTCCGTGAGGGTGCGTGCTTGTACACCAAAACCGGCGTGTCGCTGTACAAACACGCACGCTCGTCCGAGGGGTGGGCGACGGGGTTCAGACCGCAACGGCCAGCGTCGACAGGCCGCGCAGCGTGACGTTGGCCTTGTACTGCGGCTCGCCGTCCAACCGCGCGGCGGGGAAACGCGCCGTCAGCGCCGACAGCGCCATGCTGGCCTCCAGCCGCGCCAGCGGCGCCCCCAGGCAATAGTGTGCGCCGCGACCAAAACTCAAGTGCCGCACCGTGCCTCGGTCTGGGTCGAAGTCATCCGGTCGCTCGAACTCGGCGGGATCACGTTGGGCCCCGGCCAGTAGCAGCATCATCACGTCGCCGGCGGGTATGTCGAGACCCGCAATCGTCATGTCCTCAGCGGCAATTCGCCCGATCATTTGCACCGGCGGGTCGTAACGCAGCGTTTCCTCAATGACCGCCGCGGCTCGGCTCGGGTCGGCTCCCAATGCGCCCCACTGCCCTGGCTGACGCAGCAACACCAGGATCGCATTCGCGATCAGGTTGACCGTCGTCTCATGTCCGGCAACCAGCAGCAGGACGCAAGTGGAGACGATCTCTTGCTCGGTCAGCTGGTCGCCGGACTCCTGGACCGCGATCAAACCCGACATCAGATCGTCGCCCGGCCGGGAGCGGCGCTGCTCGATCAGCGCATGCAGATATTCACGCAGCCACGTACCGGCCTGTATCCGCTCGTTCATGCCTTCCGCCGGCGCACCGGTAAACGTGACGAACGGGTCCAGCGCCTGCGCCAGTAGCGCGGATGCGCGGCTGAACTGCGGCTCGTCCTCCAGCGGCACACCGAGCAACCGGCAGATCACCGCGACCGGCAGCGGATAGGCGAAGTCGTCGACGGCATCGAATCCGCCACGCTCGGCGATCGGGTCGAGCAATCCCTCTACCAGCGCACCAATGTCGGGTTGCAACGCGTTCACCACCTTGGGGGCGAACGCCTTGCTGGCCAGCTTGCGCAACCGGGTGTGGTCGGGCGGGTCGAGGAACAAGAATCCCGGGGGGAACTGCGGGGATGCCGCCAGCCCGGCGCTGATCTGTTGCTGCGTGATCGCCGACTTCATCCGGTCGCTGCTCGACGACGGGTGCCGCAGCACCTCGTCACAGTCCCGATAGGTCGAGAAGACGGCGAGTCGGGCCTCGGGTAGTTGCAGCGGTCCGCGGTCACGAAACTTCGCGTAGATCGGGTAGGGATCAGCCCGGTTGGCCGAGTCGAGCAGCTGCCGAAGCAGCGCTTGGGATTCGTCCAGGTCGGTGGGCTCGATGGACCGCGTCGTCATCCTCACATTGTGCCTGTGCACGACGATATCGAAACTGACGCGGCCTGCTACACCGCCACGTAACATGTGGGCCATGACGGTGCTCCGCGCGTGCCGGGTCGCCGCTGTGACCATGCTCGCCGGTGCCACCGTGGCACTGGCCGCGCCGAGCCACGCGTGCGCCTGCGGCGCCGTGGTCGCCCCGCCCAACGGTCAAGCCATGATGAATCACGAAGTCGCCCTTGCGCATTGGGACGGCTCAACCGAGAACATCGTCATGCAACTGGCGTTGGACGCCAGCACCGACAACGTTGCCCTCGTGGTGCCGACCCCCACCCCGGCAAAGGTCGCAGCGGCCGACAAGGCCACATTCACCGAATTGAACTCACTCACCGCGCCGGAGACCAAGCAGCGCCGGCAGTGGAAAGTGGTATCGATTCTCGCGCTGTCCGCACCGCACGCGGCAGCGCCCACCGGCGCCCCGAGCGTGGTCAATCAGGTGCAGTTGGGACCGCTGGAAGCGACCACCTTGGCCGGCGGCGATCTGGCCGGTCTGCAGAAGTGGTTGACCGACAACGGGTATGCGATCCGGCCGGCGGTGTCGGCTGCGCTGGATCCCTACGTACGTGACGGCTGGTCGTTCGTCGCGATGCGGCTGACAAGCACGACCCCGATTGTGGGTGGTCTCAAGCCGGTGCGGATGACGTTCCAGTCATCGCGGCTGGTCTACCCCATGCGGTTATCGGTCGCGGCGGCAGATCCGCAACAAGTCACCATCTTCACGCTGACCGAACATCGACAGCAGCGCACCGATGCCGACGCTGCCGGCCAGTCCGTCCAAGTCCAGTTCGCCGGCAACGTGTCCAGTGCCGTCCACGACCCGCTGCTGCGCGAATTGACCGGAAACCACGGCGCATATCTGACCAAGATGCAGGTGAATATTCCTACGCCGTCGAAGATTTCGTCGGACTTCGAGTTCGGTAACGCAGCCAACGACGACGCGTATCGGCAGGTGGTCTACGTCAACCACGACGTCGAGATCCCGATCGAGCCGATCCTAATGTTCGTCGCCGTAATCACCGCCGTGGTAGTGATCGTTGTGGTTGTCCGGCGACGGCGCCGACGCGCTGTCATGTAGGGGTCCCCTTGCTGAGCGATCAGCGCCGCAAAAACTCCACGATGTGGTTGGCCAGTTCCACACCGGCGTCTTCTTGCAGGAAGTGTCCGGCGCCGCGCAGCAGCGGGTGATCGATTCCCTGTGCGCCGCGCATCTCGCGCTGGAAGATCGGGCCCATCGCTCCGGTGAACGGATCGCTGTCGCTGAAGGCGACCAGCATGGGTGTCGGACTCATCGACAGCGTCGTCCAAGCCGACTTGTTGGCCGCAGCCGCCGGGTCGTCGGGTGAGGTCGGCACCAGGCCCGGCATGGCGCGTGGCCCAACGCAATACGTGTCGTCGGGGAACGGTGCGTCGTAGCCGGCCCGCACCTCGTCGCTCATCTGCTGAAGACACGCCCCCTGGATGAACCAGCCGATGTTCAAGTCCGGTTGCGTTTGGATCACCTCGCGGAACCGCCACCAGATCTTCGGCATCGGTTGCTCGCCGTTCGGCAGCCCGGTGTTGGCCACGACGATCCGTTTGAAGCGCTCGGGATGCTCCGCGGCCAGCCGCAAGCCGATCAACCCACCCCAGTCCTGACCGACCAGGGTGACGTTGTGCAGATCGAGAACATCGAACGCCAGCGCCCGCATCCACTCGACATGCCGCGCGTAGCTGTGGTCTTCGAGCCGGGTCGGCTTGTCCGAACGACCGAACCCGACCAGATCCGGGCAGACGACCCGATGCCCGGCGGCAACCAATGCCGGAATCATCTTGCGGTACAGGTAAGACCACGACGGTTCGCCGTGCAGCATCAGAACGGGATCGGCGTCTTCCGGGCCGTCCTGGACCCAGGCGACCCGCAGT
Source organism: Mycobacterium sp. NGS41 (assembly GCF_059812725.1). NCBI lineage: Bacteria > Bacillati > Actinomycetota > Actinomycetes > Mycobacteriales > Mycobacteriaceae > Mycobacterium > Mycobacterium sp. NGS41. The sequence goes on along the minus strand of NZ_JCALDF010000007.1, from coordinate 37,869 downwards.
GTCCCGCCGTCGTCGTCGGGGACCTCGCAATAGCTTGGTGCATAAGGGAAGTCGGGTAGGTCGTCGAACCGGTCGTCGGGAGTTCGCAGTTTCTGCATGCGTGGAAGATACCGCGCTCACGTCCCTTCGCTTAAGCCCGCCAAATCCGGATGCGCCATCAACCGGTCCAGAAACGCGCGCTGGCCCTTGAGCAGCTTGCTGCGTGCCTGGGCCACCGGAAACCAGCCGACCCGGTCCACCTCGGGGAACTCCCGCATTCTGCCCGAGCCCTTCGGCCACTCCAATTCGAAGGTGTTGCTGCGCGTTTCGGTGATGTCGAGGTCGGCCCCGACGGCGAAAGCGGTGACCACCTTGCCGCTGGGTTGTTTCAGCGGACCGAAATCGGTTCGCGGCCCGTCGGGCACCGGCAGCCCCAGCTCCTCGGAGAACTCCCGTTGCGCGGCGACCCAGGGGTCGTCGCCGTCGTCGTACTCGCCTTTCGGGATCGACCAGGCACCGTCGTCCTTGCGTGCCCAAAATGGACCGCCCGGGTGTGCGATCAAGACCTCGACGACGCCGGCGCGGACGCGATATAGCAGCAGCCCCGCGCTGAGTTTCGGCATGAATGTGTTAGACGCCTACGGCGCGTTCCAGGTCTTTGAGCGACGTTTCCAGGTGGACAAGCAACCGCTGCAGGTGTGGCACGCTGCGGCGGCATCCGACCAGACCGAAGTCGAGATTGCCCGCATTATTGACCAGCGTGATGTTCAGTGCCTGCCCGTCCGGGATCGCCGACAGCGGGTAGCTGCCATCCAGTCGCGCGCCGCCGTAATACATCTGCTCCCCCAGTCCGGGGACGTTCGAGATGACCAGATTGAACGGTGGTGGCGTAGACGCGACAAAACCCGGGACACCGGCCAGCGTCAGCGGGGCCATGTTCAGCGCCGACAACGCCAGCACCTGCAGTCGCGGCAAGTCGGCGAAGACTTTTTTATTGCCGCGCATGGAGGCACTGATCGCCTCTATCCGCTCCGCGGGGTCCTCCACGTCGGTCGCGAGGTTGCACAGAATGCTGCCGACCATGTTGCCCCCGGCGTCGGCGTCTTCCTTCGAGCGCAGGCTGATCGGAACCATCGCGATCAGCGGGGCGTCCGGCAGCGCGTTCTGCTCGATCAAGTAGTAGCGCAGCGCGCCGGAACACATGGCCAGGACGGCGTCGTTGAAGCTGACCCCGGCCGCTTTCTTGACACTCAAGACACGATCCAGCGACCAGGACTGAGCGGCGCACCGCCGCGCACCCCCGACCTTGACGTTGAACATCGTGTGCGGCGCCGTCATGGGCAGCGTCAACTGCTGCTCGAACAACGCCGCGCGGGCCAGCTTCACCGTCGAGGGGGCAAGTTCCACAACGGATCCCGCCGTACTGGTCAGTGTGCCCAGTCGCGACGAGCTGCCCGACTTCTGACGCCTTCGCCGAGGCAGGCTCCACATTGCCCGCACCTCGGAGTCGGCTGGGTCGACGGACAGGGTGCGTTGCATCAGCTTCATCGCCGAGATGCCGTCGATCAGCGCGTGATGCATTTTGCTGTACATGGCGAACCGACCGTCGGTCAGACCCTCCACCACGTACAGCTCCCACAGCGGACGATGACGATCGAGCAGGCTGGTGTGCAGTCGGGAGGTCAACTCGAGCAACTCGCGGACCCGGCCCGGCGACGCCAGCGCCGAGCGCCGTACGTGGTAGTCAACGTCGATGTCGTCGTCGTAGGCCCATGCCAAGGGAGCGATTCCACCCATGATCGTTGCGGGGCGCTTGCGGAATGTCGGCTGGAATTCGTCGTTGGCCACCAAGTTATCGGTGAACTCCCGGACGAACTCCGGTCCGGCGCCCTCCGGCGGCTCGAACAACGACAAGCCACCCACATGCATGGGATGCTCACGTGATTCCGCGAACAGAAATACCGAGTCAGTGGGGCTCATCATTTCCATCCGCCTATTAGACCGCGATTCCGAAATGGCCGCCATCACCGGTTCGATGCTGACTACGGCGCAAGCGACCATGCCGAGGTGGCGATCAGGTCGCCGCGCTCCAGTCCGGCCGCGCGATGCTCGTGCACCTTGGCGTACTCCGGGGTGGTCACCATGTCGATGAAGGCCTGCGGTGTCGGGTATTCGACGATGAGAATGGCATCCCACCAAGGTCTTTCGCCATCACCGATGACATAGGCCGACGAGGTTCCGGCGTAGCGGACGGTGGCCCCGACGCGTTGCAGGTGCGGCGCGACCTCCCGTCCGTACTGTAGGTAGGACTGCAGGCCGCCCTCGGTCTTGAACTTCAGCAGATTGACCATCACCACCGGCTCGTCTGCCGGCCGTGCGGCCAGTGCCGTGATCTGCTCGCGGGTGGGTTCTAGTGCGGCTGCCATCTGAATCTCCTTGCGTCACTTGACTTGGCGAGCAGACGCAAAAGTTCCCTTTTCGTCGGCGTGTCGGGGGGCTTTTGCGTCTGCTCACCCCTAGAGTCCCGTTACCCGACGGGAGTAATCCCCGCGTTGGAAATGGTGAAGCCCCGGCCGCCGGTGACCGTGCAGGTGACCCCACTGGGCTCGGACCGACAGTTAAACGGGCCGAGGTTGGCGGTCAGGCCGTAGGCGAGCGTCGGAGTGCCTTGGCCCGCATTGCCTAGACAGGTAGCGCCCGTACAGGGCTTGAACGCCCCGTCGGTCGACATACGCACCGACTGCGGCGGCGAGTCGGACTGACAGTAAGTTTCGTCGGCTATGCCACTGCCGCGTTGGTAGTTCATTTCGCAGCCGATGTTGCGTGACGGAGACAGGAAGGAGCACCAGGTCGGGGTGCACACCGGGTTTTCTGCGGCGGCGTGCGGCGGCTGAGGCAGCCCTGCCCAGCAGCTAACGACGACAACCCCCATTGCTGCCACGAGTGTCCGATGCACAACGCCTCCTCAACTGTTGATGTGGACCTGCCGAAAGTATTAGCCCGAACGACGATCGCGGTGTGCGGTTTCGCTGAATGGCTTGGCTACAGCAAATCGGTGATGGTCTTCAGGCCCGCGTCGTAGAGCACTCCGGGCAGCATCCCGCCATCGTGTTCGATGGTGGTTCCGTTGACGAAGTCCGCGTCTCCGCCGGCGAGGAAAACGCAGACGCGGCCCACCTCCGCGGGCTCACCGGCGCGACGCAATGGCACTGCCGCAAAGTACTTTTCGCCGGTTGGTTCATCCTTCGGTAACACGAATGATCGGAAGTTTTCCGTCATCGTCGGGCCCAACGCGATGCAGTTGACCCGCACCTTCGGCCCCCACTCCTCGGCCAGCGATCTCGTCAAGTGGTTGAGCCCGCTTTTGGCCGCGCCGTATGAGACCAACGTCGGTGAACCTGCGGGATGCCCGGCGCCACTGGAGATGTTGATGATGCAGCCGGCGGCGTCCTGCGTGCGCATCTGCCGGTATACGCGAACGGCGAACCAGAGCGGGCTGATCAGATTCATCTGCACGGCGTAGGCGTGAAACAGCGCGGTGCGCTCGTACTCGTCGTCGCTGCGGGGTGCACCCTGGATGCGCTGAACGAGTTCGGGAATGCCTTCCGCATGCGGCGCCTGGACCGTTCCGCCGGCGTTGTTCACCAAGATGTCGATGCGGCCGTGTGCGGCCACCACGTCGCTGACGAACGAGTCGATCGAGCGGTAATCGCCTTGGTCGCAAACCTTTTGCGAGGCACGGGCTGCCCAGTCGTCGTCGATACCTGGAATGGTGTCTAACGGCGAGCGGGAGCAGCCGATGACCGTGGCGCCGGCGCGCAGCAGTTCATGGGCGATGCCAACGCCCACTCCGCGACTGGTTCCCGTGACGATAGCAACCTTGCCGTCGAGGACGCCCATCATCGGCCTTTCTGGTGTGCCGTCGTTGACAGTGACTGCCAATGGGTCATAGCCTGCCGGTGCTGTCGAGCCAGCGCAACTAGTCGGAAGGTCGCTGATGAGTAACCCGTCCAAGCTTCGTGTCATCCAATGGGCAACCGGCGGCGTCGGCAAGGCCGCCATCGAGTGCATGCAGAACCACCCGCAGCTCCAACTCGCAGGATGCTGGGTACACAGCGGGGACAAGAACGGTCGCGACGTCGGTGAGATCCTCGGCACCGCTCCGCTGGGGGTCACCGCCACGTCCAGCATCGACGAGATACTGGCACTGGACGCCGACTGCGTCATGTACAGCCCTTTGATCCCGAACGACGAAGAGGTCATTGCGATTTTGCGGTCGGGCAAAAACGTGGTGACCCCGGTCGGCTGGGTATACCCCGACCTCAGCAACTCGCGGCACAAAGCCGTCGCCGACGCCGCACTCGAAGGTGGTGTGACGCTGCACGGGTCGGGCATCCACCCCGGCGGCATCACGGAACGATTCCCGTTGATGGTGTCCTCGCTGTCGTCGGCGGTCACCCACGTGCGCGCCGAAGAGTTCTCCGACATCCGCACCTACAACGCTCCCGACGTAGTGCGTCACATCATGGGCTTCGGCGGTACCCCCGAGGCGGCCATGCAAGGGCCAATGGCCAGCTTGCTCGAATCCGGCTTCAAGATGTCGGTCCGAATGATCGCCGACCACATGGGATTTCGCATCGATCCCAATATCAGGACTATTCAGGAGATTGCGGTGGCGACCTCCGACATCGACTACGACCCGTTCCCGATCACCGCCGGAACCGTGGCCGCGCGCCGGTTCCGCTGGCAAGCCATTGTTGACGGCGAGCCAGTGATTACGGCCGCCGTCAACTGGCTCATGGGTGAGGAAAACCTGGACCCGGACTGGTCGTTCGGCGAACGCGGCGAGCGCTTCGAGGTCGAGATCACCGGCGACCCGGACATCAGCCTCACCTTCAAAGGACTACAACCACCGTCGATCGCCGAAGGGCTGCAAAGAAACCCGGGAATCGTGGTTACCGCCAACCATTGTGTCAACGCCATTCCTGACGTGTGCGCTGCCGAGCCCGGTATCAAGACCTACATCGACCTACCGCTGTTCGCTGGACGAGCCGCGGCCGACATAGCGGTCGATTCACCGTGACCTACTGCCACCGGCCAGTCGACATCCTCGACGACAAACTCAGCGCGACAACCGCCGACCTGCGTGACCTGGGCGGGATCGGCTGCTTCCGATGACCGGCGAGTCGCTGCGAGATCGACAGCGGGCGCAGATCCGGGCCGACATCAGACGCGCGGCGTTCCGGTTGTTCGCCGATCGCGGCTACGACGGGGTGACGACCGACGAAATCGCCGCTGCTGCAGGGGTTTCCCCGCGCACGCTTTTCCGGCATATGCCGACGAAAGAGGAATTGCTGCTCGCACCGGTGCGCCATGGCGGCGCCGAAGTCGTCGCGTTACTCGAACAGCGGCCGGCCAGCGAACCGCCGGATGTCGCGCTGATCAACGCGATGACCACCCGGACACGGTCTTTCGACGACTCCGACACCGAAGACTGGCGGGCGGCACTGCTGGTGGCACCCGGTCTGCTCGACAAGCTCACGATGCACACGCCCGCCGATAGGGAGAAGGCGACGAAGCTGGTCGCCGAACGCATGGGCACCAACCCCGACGCCGACATCCGTCCCGGGCTGCTCGTCCAACTCACCTTTGCCGCAGCCGATTTCGGCTTTCAGCGGTGGGTGCGCCAATCTGGCAGACGCCCACGGCCACTGGATCGCTACATCACCGAAGCCCTCGAAGCCGTCAAGAGTCCGCACTGGCAAAGGCGCTGACGACGCCGTGGGCGCAGGCTCGGTGTCAGTTAGGCAAGCTAGCTGCGCTCCCAGGGCGCGCTGTCATTCATCTTCTTGTAGTACTTCGCCAGGTGGCTTTTGACCCGGCTGATGTCGGCCTTGGGCAAGTCAATGCCCCCACGCGCGCCGTCCATAATCGCGCCGGCGATCATCACGCCGCGGGGCACGACTTTCAACTCGCCACCGATCACATCGGCGATCAGGAGCTTGTACGCGGTGAAGTTGGACTTGTTGGCGGAGTCGTACCACACGTGGGCGTTGCGGTACTTCTGGTTCGGCGCCTCCGTGGCGTCGGCCCACTTGCGCACGCGCTTCTCGGCCGCGGCGCCGTCCCATTTGCGGCCGCGGTCCGCCAACGGCAGATCCTTGAATGCTGTGACTGACATGTCTGTCGCTTGCCCAATGTTGACGAAAATAAACGCCGTCCAGTCCGCGAGGTCCGAAACACCCCATACTTGAGTCTGTTTCGCCGTCGAAAGCAGTGTGGACGTCGTCGCTTACCGGCTGGCCGTTGATGTGGCCCCGAGGATCTCATCGGCGGCGCGGCGGCCTGAGGTGATCGCGCCGTCCATGTAGCCACTCCAGACCTGAGCGGTCTCCGCTCCGGCCCAGTGGACGCGTCCGACGGGCGCGGCCAGTGCCTTGCCGTACTGCGTCAACGCGCCGGCGGTGAGCCGGCCACCATAGCATCCGCGGGTGAATTCCTCTGCCGCCCAATCCTGTTCGACGATGTCGAAAGGCTCCGCGGCCTGCGGACCAAAGTACTTCACCAACGCATCGATCACCAGCTTCTGGCGCTGCTCGGTCGGCAGCTCCGCGGCTTCCCGGGCGTGGGCGCCTTCGAGGAACCCAACCAGGACACCGCAAGAGGCGTCGGGCGGGGAGTTGTCGATGACGACGTTGAACGCGTCGTCAAGGCTGGTGACAAACCCGCTCAGACCATCCTCGCGCCAGAACGGGGTGTCGTAGCCAATCTGGAACTTGATTACCGATCCGGCCGGGAACTGCTGAGTGAGGCCGTCGCGCGCCGCGGGCAGCGGCGGCAGATACCGGATCCGGCCTGCGAGCGTCGGCGGGATGGCGACCACCACCTGGCCAGCCGTGACCGCGTCCGTCGTGCCGGCGTCGGCGTCCTCGTAAGAGACGGTGACGCCGTCAGGGTCTTGGACGATGGTGCGTACCACCGCGCCGAGCTGAACCCGATCGCCGAGCTCCTCGGCCATCCGCTCGGAGATCCGGTGCGTCCCACCGACCACACGCCTTTCCTGCGCGCCGCCGGTAACAGCGATCATCGTTGCCAAGCTGTTGCCTGAACGGATATAGAACAGGAAGTGCAGCAACGAGAGCTCGGGCGTCTCCGCGGAGAACAAGGTAGGCACGATCAGCCGGAAAAACCGAAGTGCCAGCGTGTCGGTCGTGTTGCCGGCCAGCCATGTGTCGAAGTTCTGTCGGTCCAGCTCCGCCGCACCTGCCGCGTCCCACGGCGCCGAGATCGGTATCGAGGCGGCGAGCGTCTCGATCTCCACCAAAAGGCGACCGATCTCGGCGAGGCTATCGAGCGGAAGACCGAACGTCATGTCGGAATACCGGACCGCCTGTCCGTCGTAGAACGTGATCGCGTCGCCGGTGTCGTAGGTCGGGAATGTCTCCAGACCGAGCTCGTCGATCAGCTCCAGTACGGTGTCTTGGCCCGGTCCCACCCACTGGCCGCCCATCTCGACCGGCACGCCGTTGCTCAGAAAGCCGCCGAGGTTGCGGCCGGCGACCCGGTCACGTGCCTCGAGGACCCGCACCGATTTCCCGGCCGCGGCCAGCTTACGGGCTGCCGAGAGCCCGGCGAGGCCAGCGCCGACGACAACCACATCCACGTCCGTCATGGTGAATCCTTCGAATTCATACAGTCGTATGACTTAGTTGATAGAAGCGTAAGGCATCCAAGCTCAGCCCACAAGGATCAGTTTGGCGACGGCCGAACCGCAGCCAGGGCGATCAGCGTGTCGATGATCGCCTCGAGGTCCTGCGCGGAACGGGTGACATCGGGGTTGACCACGTGCTGCAGGATCAGCCCATCGACGCTGGCCACCAGCACGCGTGCGAGTCGGTCGAAGGGGACCGCGGATTTCTCCCCCGCCTGTGCCGCTGACTTCTGACACCAGTCGGCAACGACGTCGGTGTACCTCTCGTATTGCCAGCGCGGAAGATTCTCCAAGCCGGACGTACGCAAAGCGTGAGTAACAAGCTCGTACTGCACGAGCTGCAGATCACGGTGGTCGACGACCAGCTTTTCCCAGAAATTGCGCAACCCGCACCGGATCGCGTGTTCCAGCCCGGAATCGAGTTCAGCCGAACTCCTCAGCAGGTCGGCAATCTCCGCGACGACGTCCTCGATGACCGCGCGAAGCAGGCCCAGCTTGGTCGGGAAGACGTATTGCAGCGTCCCCAGCGGGATGCCGGCTTCGGTCGCCACCGCGCGCATCGTGGTGCCGCCGACACCGTCCCGCATGAGCACTGCGCGCGCGGCAGCCACTGCCTGCTTGCTACGCAAAGCGGACTCGACGTATGGCATCGAACTCCCATCTCGGACGTCCACCCAGATGGCGCCACGGTAGCCCATGTGACCCCTTCGGCAAGCGCAGCCCGAGTACCCGCGCTGAAAACGGGCACCAGTAGCCCTATGAGCGTTGTGGTGATCGGCCAAATCGGGCGCGACTTGGTGTTGCGCACCGACGGGCCGCCCGCGGTAGGTGAGTCCACCACCGTCCTGCAGCGCGAGGAGCTGCTGGGCGGCAAGGGCGCCAACCAGGCCGTCGGCCTTGCCCAGCTCGGCGTACCGGTCGCGCTCATTGGTGTCGTCGGCGACGACTTCGCTGGAAAGTCGGTGCTGCAGCAAGCCGAAGCTGACGGCATCGACGTCGACGGCGTCGTGCGTCGCGGCACCACGGCGTTGCTGATTGACATCGTCGGCGAGCCGGCGAAGCGGCTGCTGCTGGAAGACGTGCCGGAAACCTCGTTGGTGCAAGTGTCGGACCTCGATCAGTCGTCCTCGTTGTTGGACGGCGCCGACACGGTGTCGATTCAGTTGCAGCAGCCGGCGGCGACAGTGCTGGCGGCCACGCAGCGGGGACAGCGACGAGGACTGCGCGTGGTCGCCGATGGCACACCGCCGCCGGGTATTCAAGACGAGCTTCTTTCCTCGGTGGATGTGATACGAGCCGACGCCAGCGAGGCCGCGCTGATCGCCGGTAAAGACGTCACCACTGTGGCGCAGGCGACTACGCTGGCCAACCATCTGTTGAAGTGCGGGCCGAAATTGGTCGCGCTCGCGGTTCCCGACGTCGGCGATCTCGTGGTGTGGAACGGCGGTAATGAGCTGTTCGAGCTCGCCGACGTGGACGTCGTGGATCCAACGGGTGCCGGCGATGCCTTTGTGGCCGGGCTTATTTCAGCCCTGCGTGACGGCGCCGGCCCGCGGCAGGCGGGTCGACGAGCCGCTGCGGCCGCCAGCTCGACAGTGCAACGCCTTGGCGGGCGCCCCGACTTGAGCACGCTGGTCTCGAGTCTGCGGTGATGGCATCGATCCTGCAGCCACGGTGGCGATTTCGCGAATTAGCACGCCCTGGCCGCAGAGTCGATTCGCCGTTGACCCGGTGTCAACGGCCATTGATCAGCGCGGCGCGTGCCAGTGTCTGCTCAGCCATCTTCACGTGCGCGGCATCGACCAGCACACCGTTGACCCCCACCGCGCCACGGCCTTTCGCCTCAGCTTCGCGGTAGGCCGCGACATTCCGCTGCGCTCGGGCGATTTCGTCGGCGGTTGGTGCGTAGACCTCGTTGGCGACGGGCACCTGGTCGGGGTGGATCGCCCACTTTCCGGTGTAACCCAACAACGCTGCGCGCTTGGCGTCGCGTTCATAACCCACGAGATCGCGGTAGTCGGGATAGGGCGCGTCGATCGCGTCGATTCCGGCGATGCGCGCCGCGACAATCACCTTGTTGCGCGCGTAATGCCAGAAATCACCGGGATATTCGCCGAGCGGGACGAAGTTGGTGTCCACCCGCGCACCCTGCGACAGCGAGAAGTCGCCCACGCCGAAGATCAACGCATCCAGTCGCGGGCTGGCCACCGCGATCTCCTCGGCATTAGCCAGGCCTTCAACTTCTTCGATGAGCACTTCGAGCCGAATCGTGTTGTGCAGTCCCAGCTTCGACTCCAGCTGGGTGAGCAACACGTCCACCCACCAGACGTCGCGGGCCTTGCGTGCCTTGGGGATGATGATCGTGTCGAGGTTCTCGCCGGCCTTGCTCACCACGTCGATGATGTCGTCGTGGCACCACTGGGTGTCCAGGCCGTTGATCCTTATCGCGCGGACGCTGCGGCCCCAGTCGATGTCGTTCAGCGCGGCAATGGCCTTGGTGCGCGACTCCTGCTTGAAGGCCGCCGGAACCGCGTCCTCGAGATCCAGGAACACCAGGTCCGCGCCGCATCCTGCGCCCTTTTCGAACATGTTGTCGTTGCTCGCGGGCACCGCGAGTTCGGAGCGACGAAGCAATTCGGTCAACGGGATTCCTTCTCTCACACCACGCCACGTGCGCGCAGGTCGTCGATTTCGGTTGGAGTCAAGCCGAGTAATTCGCCGTAGACCTCGCCGTTGTGCTCACCGAGGCGCGAACCCAAATGCCCCACCGTTCCGGTCGCCGAGGAGAAACGCGGAACCGGCGCCTGCACCGTCATCGGGCCGAGTTGTTCGTCGTCGACGGAGACGAACACACCGCGATGCTCGAGTTGCTCGTCGGCGCGCAGGTCGCTGATGTCGTAAACGGGTGCGGCGGCCACCTCATGCGCCTCGAAGACCTCCATCGCTTCTGAAAGCGTCTTCGTCGCAACCCAGTTCGCGACGACGGTGTCGACTTCGTGCGCCCTCGCCAACCGTCGTTGGGGATCCGAGAAGTCGGCATCGGCGAGCAAGTCACCACGGCCTATCGCACGAAACACCCGCAGCGCCAGTGCCGGTGAACTACCGGACATGGCCAGCCAGCGCCCGTCCGCTGTGCGATAGGTGTTGCGTGGAGCCGAGATATCCCATCGGTTGCCGGAACGCTCTGGCACCAGGCCCAATTGGTCGTAGCCCAGCAACGTCTGCTCCAGGAGACGCGCCAGTGGGTCGATGAGGTTGACGTCGATCAGCTGCCCCGGCGCACCGTGCACGTCGCGGTGGTACAACGCCATCATCACCGCATACGCGGCGTTCAGCGATGCGACGCCGTCGGCCAACATGAACGGCGGCAGGGTGGGCGGCCCGCCGGCCTGACCGGTGATATGCGCGAAGCCGCTCATCGCTTCCCCGAGGGTGCCGAAGCCGGGGCGTTCGCTCTTCGGACCGGTCAACCCGTATCCGGTGATGTGCAGCACCACTATTCGTTCGTTGACCGCACGCAGATTCTCGTAGTCCAGGCCCCACTTGCGCAACGTCTGCGGCCGGGTGTTGAAGATGGCGACGTCCGCAAGCTGCACCAGCCGGCGCACCAGCTCTTGACCTTCCGCGCAGCGCAGATCCAGCGTGACCGATCGCTTGTTGCGCGAAATCGACTTCCACATCAGGCCGACGCCGTCGCGCTGGTTGCCCCATGCCCGGATCGGATCGCCGTGTCGTGGTTCTTCGACCTTGATCACCTCGGCGCCAAACTCGCCCAGATAGGTCGCGACCAGAGGAGCGGCCGCCAGCGTCGCGAGGTCGAGTACCCGCACGCCGTCAAGCATCGGCACCCACGAGAGCGTTCGAAGGTCGTTGCAGCCCAAGGTGTTCTCGTAAGGTCGACGACTCGTACTCGGTGCGGAACAGGCCGCGACGCTGCAGTTCCGGGACCACCATGCGCACCACGTCCTCGAACGCGCCCGGCAGATGCGTTGCCGCAAGGACGAACCCGTCGCACGCACCGCTTTCGAACCACTCCGCCATCTGATCGGCGACCTGCTCACCCGTGCCGACGAAGCGCGGCCCCTGCAGCAGGGTGGCGCGATGGCCGGCTAGGTCGCGCACAGTGACTAGGCCACCCGCGTCGCGGGAAGAGATATGCGCGCGCAGGTTCTGCACCAATCCGCGGATGCCGGAGGCCGACGCGATCAGCTCGTCGGTCACGGGATCGTCCAGATCATGCTGCGCGAAGTCGTAATTCATCAACTCCGACAACAATGTCAGCGACGCCATGGGATGAACCAGATCGTTGAGGAACAAGGCTTCGCGGTCCTTGGCGTGCGCCTCGGATTCGCCGACCACAGCGTAGGCCATCGGACAGATGCGGACCGCCGCGGGATCGCGTCCCGCGGCGGCGATACGGTCCTTCTGGTCGGCGTAGTGGCTGCGCGCGACGTCGATCCCCGGGTCGCCCGTGAAGATCAGTTCCGCCCAACGCGAAGCGAATTCACGCCCCCGACCCGACGACCCGGCCTGGATGATGACCGGTCGGCCCTGCGGAGTGCGCGGCACGGTCAGCGGCCCCCGCGCGGAGAAGTACCGGCCGACGTGCCCGAGTTCGTGCACCTTTTCCGGGTCGGCGTAGTGACCCGATGCCCGGTGGTGCAGGATCGCGTCGTCCTCCCAGGTGTCCCAAAGTCCGGTGACGACGTCCATGAACTCGTCGGCGCGGTCATACCGTTCGTCATGGCCCAGATGGGAATCGACGCCGAAATTCTGCGCCTCGCTGTCGTTGACGGAGGTGACCACGTTCCAGGCCGCCCGACCGCCGGACAGGTGATCCAGCGTCGCGAAGGTGCGCGCGACATGGAACGGCGCGTAGTAGGTGGTCGAGTACGTCGCGCCCAGCCCGATGCGCGACGTGGCCTGCGCCAGCACCCCGAGGACGACACCGAGGTCCAGCTTGACCGGCCGGGCGCCGTAGGACACCGCCTCGGCTACCGATCCGCCGTAGACGCCCGGCATCGCCAGGCGATCGTCGAAGAACATCAGGTCGAAGCAGCCTTCTTCGAGTTGGCGCCCGATCTTCGCGTAGTAGGACGCGTCCAGGTAGCGGTGTTCGGTCGCGGGGTGCCGCCACGAGCCCGCGTATACAGAGGTGCTGCCCGCCTGCATGAAGGCAACGAGGGCCATCTTGTCGCTTCGCATATCGCCAAATCTAACATCTGATATATCAGATTTCAAACGCCAGGTACGGTAGCCTGTGCGGATGGCGGCCATCGATATCTCCGGCACGGTGCGGGAACGCGCCGCCCGGGAACTGCGCGACCGCATCCTCACGGGCGCGCTGCCAGCCGGGGCGCGCATCGACCTGGACGCCATCACCGAGGAGTTCGCGACCAGCCGGACCCCGGTCCGTGAGGCGCTGCTGGAGCTGTCTTTCGAAGGTCTGGTCCGCGTCGCCCCGCGCAGCGGGGTCACCGTGATCGGCATCAGTCCCGACGACGTGCTGGACAGCTTCACGATTCTCGGCGTGCTGACCGGGCAGGCGGCGGCCTGGGCGGCCGAGCGCGTGGAGTCTGACGAACTTGAGGCGCTGCGGCAACTGGCGGCCGACGTCGTCGCACGCTCCGGCGACGACAGCATCGGCGAGGCCAACTGGCACTTTCACCAGCGGATCCACCGGGCCGCGCACTCGCCGCGGCTGATGGCGCAGATCAAGCAGGCGGCGCGTGTCGTACCGACCAACTTTCTGACGTTGTTCCCCGATCACGAGAAGCACTCGCTCGACGAGCACCAACAGCTGCTGGATGCCCTGGGCGATAAGGACGCTGAGCGCGCCCGCACGATCGCCGAACGTCACGTCCTGGAAGCCGGGCGCTCACTGGCCCACTGGCTGCAGCCGAGCTAAGTCGCGAGACCGCCGCGCTACCCGCGCGTCGGCGGGGTTGCGGGTTGGTTGTCGGCCTTGGTTATCAAGGTCCGATGACAGCGGGTCGCGTGAGCGAGATTCGCTATGTCGCCGCGGGTTTGAGCTTGGCTATGGTGCTCGGATTGTCTGGTAATTGGAAGGGTGTGTACCACCACCATTCGGCGCGTTCGCCGAGGGGCCCGTGCCAGGGTGCGACGTCGGGTGGCGGCCCGTTGGGTGGTCGTGCGAGTGATCCTGTGCTCATGGGCCGGCCGGTGCTGTCGGTGATAGTGAGGTTGTCGGCGGTTCCGGTGATGGTTAGGCGGCCGCTGTGGTGCATCCGGTGGTGATACGGGCAGACCAGCACCAAGTTGATCAACTCGGTCAGGCCGCCGTCTTCCCAATGGCGGATGTGGTGGGCATGCAGGCCACGGGTGGCGCCACAGCCGGGAACCACACAGCTGCGGTGGCGGTGCTCGAGCGCGCGGCGCAGCCGCCGGCTGATCTGACGGGTCTCCCGCCCGGCGCCGAGCGGCTGGCCGTCGCGGTGGAACCAGACTTCAAAGGTGGCATCACAGGTCAGGTATTGGCGTTCGGACTCAGATAGCAGCGGACCCAGATGCAGGGCGGCCGCACGCGCGGCCACATCCAGGTGCACCACCACGGTGGTGTGCTGCCCGTGCGGGCGGCGCGCCGCGTCGGCGTCCCATCCCGTCTCGACGAGCCGCATGAATGCCTCGACCGTGGACGGCAACGGGGGCCGCTGCTCGCCCTCGTCGTCGCCGTGGTCGCGCTTCCACGCCGCGATCATCGCATCCCGATGCGACGCCAGCGCCGCGTCGAACTTCGCGGCGTCATGGTGGCCCAGGGTGATCCGATAGCAACTGCCCGCCTCAGTGCTGGTCGAGGTAATCGACGGCTCAGGCTCGGGTCGAGGTTCGGGTTCCGGGCGCGGTTCCAGCTTGACCGCGGTACGCAACTGGTTGACCGTGGCCACCGCGGCCAGCTCCGCATAGTGTTCATCGGATCCCGCTCCGGCGCGCGCCGCGATGACCCCGACCTGATCCAGCGACAGTCGGCCCTCGGCCATGCCCTGGGCGCAGCGCGGCAACTCCTCCAACCGGCCCGCCACGGTGGCGATCGTGTGCGCGGTCGCCGAGGACAAGCCCAGCTTCCAGCCCACCAACGCCGCCATCGACCGCGCACCGGTGATCGCACACAACTCGTCACGCTCGATCTCGGCCGCGATCTGCACGATCCGCGAATCGATCGCGTTGCGCTGACCGGCCAACTCCGCCAACTCCTCAAACAACAGCTCAACACGCTGCGCAGGACTTACCGTCGCAGCAGGCGATGCGGTCGAAGACATAACGTCATCATCGCAGCGGGGTACGACAAGTCTGGGCCGCCCAATTCCGCAGCCGAGTCTGGCCGCCAAGCTCCTCATCCGAGTTTGAACGTGCAGCGGTGGCGCGCAGCGATCTCGCCACGACTTGAGTATTTTCATAAGGTGCCGGATATCCCAGCGCAGTACCTGCTGTCGTCCGACGCACCCAGCCCGCGCACGCTGGTCGACATCATCAACGAAACCGCCGCGCGCTATCCGGACGCCGCCGCGATCGACGACGGCACCGTCCAACTGACCTACAGCGAGCTGATCAGCGACATCGAGGACAGCGTGGTCTGGCTGGCCGCCCGCGGCATCGGTCGCGGCGACCGGATCGGCATCCGGATGCCGTCCGGCAGCTATGCGCTCTACGTCGCGATCCTCGCGACGCTGGCCACCGGCGCGGCCTACGTGCCCGTCGACGCCGACGATCCGGACGAACGCGCCGAATTGGTGTTCAGTGAGGCCAACGTTGTCGCGGTCATCACCGAAGCCGGGCTGATCAGAGGCCCCGGCTCGTCGCGCGGCTGGCGCGCGGCGGCCCCGCTGGCGCGAGACGACGCCTGGATCATCTTCACGTCTGGATCCACGGGTACACCGAAGGGCGTGGCCGTCACGCATCGAAGTGCCGCCGCTTTCGTCGACGCCGAGGCACGAATATTCTTGCAGCACAATCCGATTGGGCCTGGTGACCGAGTGCTGGCCGGACTGTCGGTGGCTTTTGACGCGTCGTGCGAGGAGATGTGGCTGGCCTGGCGGCACGGCGCCTGCCTGGTTCCCGCGCCGCGGTCGCTGGTGCGCAGTGGGATGGACCTCGGTCCGTGGCTGGTCACGCGTGACGTGACCGTGGTGTCGACGGTGCCGGCGCTGGCATCGCTCTGGCCCGCCGAGGCGCTGGAAGCGGTGCGGCTGTTGATCTTCGGCGGCGAGGCCTGCCCTCCGGAACTGGCCGAGCGGCTGGGCCCGAGTATCCAGGAAGGCCGCGAGGTGTGGAACACCTACGGCCCCACCGAGGCCACCGTGGTCGCGTGCGCGGCCAGGCTCGGCGGTGGCGGGCCCATCAGCATCGGGCTGCCGTTGCCGGGCTGGAACCTCGCCGTCGTCGACGCGGACGGCAATCCGGTCGGCTATGGCGAGGTGGGCGAGCTGGTGATCGGCGGCGTCGGGCTGGCCCGCTACCTGGATAAGGATAAGGACGCCGAGAAGTACGCCCCGATGCCGACGCTGGACTGGCAGCGCGCCTACCGCAGCGGTGATCTGGTGCGGCTGGAACGCGACGGGCTGTATTTCTGCGGGCGAGCCGACGACCAGGTCAAGCTGGGCGGCCGCCGCATCGAGCTGGGTGAAGTCGACTCCGCGCTGGTTAACCTGCCGGGCGTCACCGGCGCCGCGGCCGCGGTGCGGCAGACCACCGCCGGCACCCCGGTGCTGGTCGGCTATCTGGTCAGCGCGGATGCGTCGTTCGACATCGACGAGGCCCGCAAGCAGCTCGCCGAGCACCTGCCCGCCGCGCTGGTGCCGCGTCTCATCCGAATCGACGAGCTGCCGACTCGCACGTCGGGCAAGGTCGATCGCGACGCGCTGCCATGGCCGCCGCCCGGTGGAACGGACACAGAAACGGCCAGCCTGGGCGGCACAGCGGGCCTGCTGGCCGAATTGTGGCAGGCCTTGCTCGGCACGGCGGTTTCCGGTCCCGAGGCGACCGGCGCCGCGGCCGGTCTGGAAGCCGACTTCTTCGCGCTCGGCGGTGGGTCGCTGGCCGCCGCGCAGCTAGTCGCCGGTCTGCGCCACCAATATCCGCAAATCACCGTCGCCGACGTGTATGACCATCCGCGGTTGGGCTCTCTCGCCGGATTCCTCGATGAGCTGGAACCACCACCGCAGTCCGCCCAGCGTGTGGTGCGGCCGACGCCACGGTTGACCCAGCTGATCCAGGCCGTGTTGGCGGTGCCGCTGGCGACGCTGGCGGCGCTGCAGTGGGTGACCTGGCTGGCGTTGGGCAACAACGTCGCCCACGCATTGCATCTGGTGCCGTGGACCGTGGTGGTGAACTGGTGGCTGGTCGCCGCCGGGCTCCTGCTGTTCGTCACGCCGGTGGGCCGGATGGGTATCGCCGTAGTGTTCGCACGCATCCTGCTGTGGAAGGTGCAGCCGGGCAGCTATCCCCGCGGCGGGTCGGTGCACCTGCGGGTGTGGATCGCCGAGCGACTCACCGAGGCCAGCGGCGCCGGGAATCTGGCCGGCGCGCCGTGGCTGGTGTACTACGCGCGTGCGTTGGGAGCCAATGTCGGCAAGGGCGTCGACCTGCACTCGATGCCGCCAGTCACCGGGTTGCTGACGCTTGGCCACCGCAGCGCCGTCGAGCCCGAGGTCGACCTGAGCGGACACTGGATCGACGGGGACGCCTTCCACGTCGGCAAGGTCACGATCGGCGACGACGCGACGATCGCCGCCCGTACCACGCTGCTGCCCGGCGCAGTGGTCGGCAAAAACGCCGACGTGGCGCCGGGCTCCGGAGTGATCGACAAGATCAAGAACGGCCAGTACTGGAAGGGCTCCCCTGCCGTGAAGTCGGGCAAGGCCCACCACCCGTGGCCGGACGAGCGACCGGCCCGCAGGACCCACTGGGTCGTCATGTACGGATTGACGTCTCCGCTGCTCGCTGCGCTGCCACTGGTCGCGGTGGCGACCGGCCTTACGGTGATCGCGGCAGCGGTGCAGCACATTCGCCGCTTGTCGCAGGCGATTTTGCCGGCATTGGCATGGACGCCGGTGGCGACATTGACCGCACTCATGACGTACGCACTGTTGACGGTGCTGGGCGTCCGGCTGTTGTCGATCGGGCTGCGCGAGGGCTACCACCCGGTGCGCAGCCGCGCCGGCTGGCAACTGTGGGCAACCGAGCGGCTGATGGACGGCGCGCGCAACTACCTGTTTCCGCTGTACGCCAGCATGCTCACGCCGATCTGGCTGCGGCTGCTCGGCGCCAAGGTTGGCCGCGGCACCGAGATCTCCACGGTGCTGCTGATTCCCAAGTTCACTGTGATCGAGGACGGCGCGTTCCTGGCCGACGACACCATGGTCGCGTCCTATGAGCTAGGCGGAGGCTGGATCTACGCTGCCAAGACGACCGTGGGCCGGCGCGCGTTTCTCGGTAACTCTGGCATCACCCAGCCGGGCCGCCGCGTCCCCGACGAAGGTCTGGTAGCGGTGCTCTCGGCGACGCCACCCAAGGCCAAGCGCGGATCGTCGTGGCTGGGCAGCCCGCCGATGCGGTTGCGCCGACGCCCGGCCGAGACGGACGAGGAAACAACTTACGACCCGCCGACGCGGTTGAAGGTGATGCGCGCGGCAGTCGAGATCTGCCGGCTGCTGCCGGTGTTCGCGACGGTCGCGATCGGGCTGGCCGTACTCGGCGTGTTGCACGCAATAGCAAGAATTTTCGGCATCTGGTGGGCGGCGATGTGCGGCGGACTGGTGCTGCTGGCCGCGGGCGCGATAGCCGGCGGCATCACGGTTGCCGCGAAATGGATTGTGGTAGGCCGTATTCGAGCCGGAGAGTTTCCGCTGTGGTCCTCGTTCGTCTGGCGCAACGAGGTCGCCGATACGTTCGTCGAAACGGTTGCCGCGCCGTGGTTCGCCCGAGCCGCCAGCGGGACGCCGGTGATGAACCTGTGGTTGCGTGCGCTCGGTGCCCGCGTCGGACGTGGCACGTGGTGTGAAACCTATTGGCTGCCAGAGGCCGATCTCGTCAGGCTTGGCGACGGCTGCACCGTCAACCGCGGCTGCGTGGTGCAGACCCATCTGTTCCACGACCGGATCATGCGGATGGACAGCGTCGTACTGGAACCCGGCGCGACCCTGGGGCCGCATTGCGTCGCCCTGCCCGCGGCGCGAGTGGGGGCCGGCGCTACCGTCGGGCCGGCGTCGCTGGTAGTGCGCGGCGACGAGGTGCCGCCGTCGACCCGCTGGCAAGGCAACCCGATCAGACCGTGGAACCTCCCCCGCAAGAAGACCCCCGGCAGGGCGCGGCGCGACGGCGGAGTCCAGGACACCGCAGCGTGAAAGCCAACGGGAAGTCACCGGCCCCGGTGATCGACGAGTATCTGCCGAAGAACGGCGATCCCGGCTACCGGGTGTCGCGCTACGAGTTGGACCTGGAATACAAGGTCGCCATCAACCGGCTGTCGGGATCGGCGACGATCACCGCGGTGACGCTCACCGAGCTGCAGCAGCTCAGCCTTGACCTGTCCGATGCATTGTCGGTGTCGAAGGTGTGGGTGAACGGCAGGCGTGCCGGCCAATTCTCTTGTCGCGGTGGCAAGTTACGCATCCGGTTGGCATCAAAGGTGGCCACCGGGACAGCACTGTCGCTCGTCGTGCATTACCACGGTTCGCCCAAACCGATCCGGTCGCTATGGGGTGACGTGGGTTTCGAGGAACTGACCGACGGCGTGTTGGTCGCCGGACAGCCCAACGGTGCCCCGTCGTGGTTTCCGTGCAACGACCACCCCGGCGCCAAGGCTGCCTACCGTATTCAGGTCAGCGCAGAAAGCCGCTATCGGGTAGTCGCCAACGGCAAGCTGACGTCGCGACGGGTACGGGCCTCGCAGACCGTATGGACCTACGAACAACCCGAACCGACGCCGACCTACCTCGTCACTCTCCAGATCGGCGTCTACGAGTTGACGCGGCTCGCGACGACGCCGGTGCCGATCAAGGCGGCGTTGCCCGAACGGCTGCGCCGCGACTTCGACGACGACTTCGCCCGCCAGTCCGAGATGATGGAGCTGTTCATCGAGCTGTTCGGACCGTATCCGCTGGCTAACGGTTACACCATCGTCGTGACCGACGACCCGCTGGATATCCCGCTTGAAGCGCAAGGGATTTCGATTTTCGGTGCCAACCACTGCGACGGCACGGGGACCAGCGAGGCACTGATCGCACATGAACTGGCGCACCAGTGGTTCGGCAACTCGGTGACCGCGCGGAGCTGGCGTGACATCTGGCTGCACGAGGGATTCGCGTGCTACGCCGAGTGGTTGTGGTCCGAAAACAGCGGCGGCCCCAGCGCTGACGAGCTCGCCCGCCGCCACCACGAGCAGCTGATCGACAAGCCGCAAGACCTGTTGCTTGCCGACCCCGGGCCGCGTGAGATGTTCGACGATCGCGTGTACAAGCGCGGTGCGTTGACCCTGCACGCGCTGCGCGGACGGCTGGGCGGATCGAAATTCTTTGCGCTGCTCCAAGATTGGACGACCAGATATCGCCATGGCACCGTCGTCACCGACGACTTCACCGGCCTGGCAGCCAATTACGCCGATGAATCGCTGCGGCCGTTGTGGGACGCGTGGTTATATTCGACCGAAGTGCCGAGCTCTACAAGTTAGCCAGATCGTCCGGAACGTCGACTTTGTGTTCCAGCAACGCATCGAGGGGCACCACCTCGAGGGTGCGTTCGTTGGTGGACGCCAACACCACCGGGGCGGCACAACCGTCGTGATGGGCCCGCAGCCAATTCAGGGCCGTGACGCACCAGCGGTCGCCCGGCAACAGTCCGGGAAATCGGTACTCGGGCACCGGCGTCAACAAGTCGTTGCCAATCGACCGCTGGTGCTCCAGGAATTCTGCGGTGACGACAACGCAGATCGTGTGTCTGCCGAGGTCCTCGGGGCCGCTCGAGCAGCAGCCGTCACGATAGAAGCCGGTTAATGGTTCGGTACCGCACGGTCCCAGCGGGCCGCCCAGCACATTGCGATCAGCCACCCGCCTAGTATCACGCCGTCGGCCCGAACTTTGAAGCAACTTTGGCCAATTGCGGCTAGGGCGCGGCGGTCGCCCGCTGCAGGAGCCTTCGGCTGGGGGCGTGAGAGCGCTCGATCAGCTTCGCGCGAGCTCCACCACACGGCCCGTGTTCTTGTCGGGATTGCCGTCGGTGACGTATAGGTTGCCGGTGCTGTCAACCGCTACGCCTTGCGGCCATTCCAATCCGGTGAATGGCAACTCGGTCGCGTTGGCAGCGCCAGGGGCCAGGTACAACACCCGGCCGGTGTGGTCATCGAGATCGATCTGCGTGACGAACACGCCGCCGGCCGTGTCGACGGCCATGGCGTGAAGCCAGTGGCGACCGCCAAACGGAAGCTCCTTGGGAGACGCGGCGCCCGGTGCCAGCTTGAGCACCATCTGCTTGTCGAAGTCGGTGACGTAGATGTTGTTGGCGGAGTCGACGGCAACGCCCTGCGGGTTTTTGAGCTCGCCGAACGGTAGCTTGGTCGGAGCCGCAGCACCCGCCGCCAATTTGAGCACTTCGCCGGTGCCGTCGTAAGTATTGGTGTCGCTGACGACGACGTCGCCCGTGGCATCCACGGCTACCCCTTCCGATTGGCCCAGCTGGCCGAAGGGAAGCTCGGCCGGAGTTGCGGCGCCGGCGGCTAGTTTGAATACCTTGCTGCTGTGGCTGTCGACCACGTACAAACTCCCCGCTTCGTCGACGGCCACCCCCGTCGGCGACACGTTGCCGTTGAAAGGCAACTGCGTGCTCGTATTGGAGCCTGCCGCCAGCTTCAATACCCGATGGCGCGAGAAATCCGCGACGTAGACATTGCCCGATTTGTCAACCGCCACTCCGCGCGGCATGTCCAGGTCACTTAGCGGCAGCTCTTTCGCCTGAGTCGACCACACCGATCCCAGAGTCGGGGCGGGTGTTCTCAGGGAAGAGCCCGTGCCGGGAACTGTGCGGTGGCATGAAACGATCACGACAATCAAGGCCGAGATTGCAGCTAGCACCCGTTGCCGTTGCCGGTTCGGTTTAACGCCCATGCGCCACATCAAACACTGGACGATACGCAAGCGTCACGTATGCCCAGCCGGGTGTTCACGGAAGTTTTGCAGGTGTGGCCGCCCGTCGTACCGACAGCGCGGACTTCACGCTGACTGCCTCGAGCAGCCGGGTTAGGCGGCTGCGGCGGAATCGCTCGGCTTCCCGAAGACGACACGCGTGACGTTGGCCGGTGACAGTGCGGTTGTCGCTCTACGTGCGAAGTCATTGGGCAACGAGAGCCGGAAGACTTTCTTCCACGCCGAGGTAATTTGGTTCGCCAACGGACCGCTGGTGTAGGGCAGCCCGTAGCGCTCGAAGAGGTCCTGCACCTTCGGGGCGAGCTCGTGGTAGCGGTTGCTGGGCAGATCGGGGAAGAGGTGGTGCTCGATCTGGTACGACAGGTTGCCGGTCATGAAGTGCATCAACGGGCTACCGCTGATGTTGGCCGAGCCGAGCATCTGGCGCAGGTACCACTGGCCGCGCGTCTCATCGACGATGGACGTCTTCTCGAAGGTCTGGACGCCTTCAGGGAAGTGCCCGCACATGATCACCGAGTGTGTCCACAGGTTGCGCACCAAATTGGCCGTGAAGTTGGCGGTAAAGGTGGTGAGGGCCGCGGGACCAGACAGCAACGGGTGCAGCACATAGTCTTTGCGGACTTGCTTTCCGATCTTGGCGAACACGTCCTTGAGCTGACGGTGAAACATGGCCTTGTCGGCCTTGCCCTGCAGATAGGCGTCGATCTCCAGGTCATAGATGGCGATTCCGTACTGGAAGATGCATGCGTTTGCGAAATTGGTCAGCGGCTGGATCAGATGAAAGGGGGTCCAGCGCTGATCCTCGTCGACGCGCAGGATGCGGAAGCCGAGGTCTTGGTCCTTGCCCAACACGTTGGTATAGGTGTGGTGCAGTTCGTTGTGCGAGTGTTTCCACATTTCCGACGGCACGGCGATGTCCCACTCCCAGGTGGTCGAGTGGATCTTGGGATCGCGCATCCAGTCCCACTGACCGTGCATAACGTTGTG
Source organism: Mycobacterium sp. NGS41 (assembly GCF_059812725.1). Lineage (NCBI taxonomy): Bacteria > Bacillati > Actinomycetota > Actinomycetes > Mycobacteriales > Mycobacteriaceae > Mycobacterium > Mycobacterium sp. NGS41. The sequence goes on along the minus strand of NZ_JCALDF010000007.1, from coordinate 15,039 downwards.
ACCGATCTCCATGTTCTCGACGATCTTCGAGACCGACAATCCGGCGGTGCCGAGCAGCCAGGCCGGCGGGAACAGCGAAAACAACAGCAGCGCGCGGCTGCTCAATTCGAGCTTGCGCTGGCCGTCGATGACGTTCCGAATGTAGGCCGCATCACGCTCACCCCGGCTGGCGATCACCTCGGCCCGCATGGCGTCGAGTTCGACGCCGATGTCCTCGACGTCCTGATCGCTCAGGTGCGCGGTCGGATCGTCGTGTTTGCGCTGTACAGCAGTCATTGAATTGTCTCCGTTGAGTTTAAAGTTCGATGTCGCAGTCGCCCGCGGCTGCGGAGATGCAGGTCTGGATCTGTACGCCGTCGCCGGCTGCGGCGGTGGTGATGTCGCCGGTACGCAGGTCACGAACGCTGCCCTGTCGCAACGGTGCCACACACCCGTAGCAGATGCCCATCCGGCAACCCGAGGGCATCAGCACGCCGGCGGCTTCGCCGGCATCAAGCAGGGTCTGCGAACCTCCGGCATCGACGACGGTGCCGGTCTGCGCGAAGGTCACGGTGCCACCATCGCCGGTCACAAGCACAGTCGGACGGAACCGCTCGGTGTGTAAACGGTCGGCGAGCCCGTCGGTCGTCCAGCGGTCCTCGACCGCGTCGAGCAGCCCCACCGGCCCACATGCCCAGGTCTGACGTTCGGCGATGTCGTCGACGATTTCGTCGAGACGGGTGACGTCGAGCACTCCCTCGACGTCAGTGTGCCGCTCCACCAACCGGATTCGGCCCTCGCGCGCCAGCTTGCGCAGCTCTTCGCCGAAGATCACGTCGGCGGCGGTCGGTGCGGAGTGCACGACGACGATATCGGTGTCGAGGTCGGTGAAGTTGCGCAACATGCCCATGACCGGGGTGATGCCGCTCCCGGCGGTGAGGAACAGGATCTTCGCAGGCGGTTGCGCACCGAGGGTGAATTCGCCTACGGCCTGGTCGAGGTGGACGAGTGTTCCCTCGGTGGCTTTACGGACGAGGTGGTTGCTGACTACGCCGTCGGGAATCGCCTTCACAGTGATCGCGATGCAGCCGTCACTTCGGCTGATCTTCGAGGTCACCGAGTAGGCGCGCCACTGACGGACGCCGTCGACATCGATGCCGATCCGGACGTACTGGCCGGGAACATGGGTGCGCCAGCCGCGGCCGGTCTTGATCACCACGGTGACCGCATCGCGGGTTTCGGCAGTGACGGAGACGATGCGGCCGCGCAGCACGGCACCCGAGCGCAAAGGGTCGATGACGTCGAGATAATCGGAAGGAACCAGCGGAGTCGTGATTCGTTCGGCGAATTTGATGACGCGTTCACGCAGCGCGCCGACAGTCGTCGGACGAGGTGCGGTGGTCGTCATCCTTCAATTCTGGCTAAGTTGCGGTATAAAAGCTTAGTTATAGGGCGTGAAAGCCAGGCCTCAATTTGTTCTCAGGAGATAAATTTGCTGAAACCGGCGCTGCGCTTCACTGGCCTCGATCTGGACAAGGACGTGGTCGCCGCGTTGCAGGCCGTGCTGCCGAGGATGGCCGAGCGCACGATCACCGCGGTCACGGTCGAAGTGCCCAGCTACGCCGACGCGTTCAGCGGGCGGATGGGCCAGACCATCGAGCACGCCGTGCAGATGGCGCTCGCTGCGTTCCTCCGTTTGGCGGTAGGCGCTCACGGTGCGGATCCGACGGCGGCGCTGTCGCCGGCGCTCGATGGGGCCTACGAATTGGGGCGCGGCGAAGCGCGGCAGGGCCGGTCCATGGACGCGCTGCTGTCGGCCTACCGCGTGGGCGGCCGGGTCGCGTGGCGGGAACTGTCCGAGACCGCGGTCGCCGCGGAGATGGCTGCCGAGACGGTGGCGCGATTCGCCGAGCTGGTGTTTGCGTTCATCGATGAACTGTCGGCCTCCAGCCTCGCGGGACACACGGACGAACTGGCAACCACCGGACGGGTGCGGCAACGCTACCTGGAGCGACTGGCCAGACAGCTGCTCGTCGGCGAACCCGACGAGATGCTGCTGTTCAGTGCGAACGAGGCCGGTTGGCAGGCTCCGGAGACCCTGACTGCCGTACTGCTCGCCGAGACTCAAACCCGTGGACTGGTAGAACGTTTCGGCCAATCGATGTTGCTGCTCACCGAGGACCTCCCGGGAATTGAAGACTCCGAGTCAATGGCAGTGCTGCTGGTTTCAGATCTGGACGGCCGCCACCGCGCGCAGCTGCTGTCAGCGTTGCAGGGCCGTCACGCCGTAGTGGGGCCGGCGCGTCCGTGGATGCGTGCCGAGTCGTCGTATCGACGCGCGCTGCGCGCACACGAGTTAGGGGTCGGAGACGGCGTCGAGGTGGTCGACACCGACGAGCACCTCGTCCAACTGGTCCTGACCGCCGACCGCGAAGCGGCCGACGATCTGCGTCGCAAGGTCCTCGCGCCCCTAGCGGGACTGCGGCCCAACACCGCAGAGCGGCTGGCCGAAACGTTGAGATCGTGGCTGCTGCACCAAGGCCAGCGTGAGGCCGTCGCCACCGATCTTTACGTGCACGCACAAACAGTGCGGTACCGCATGGGTCAGCTGCGTGAGCTCTACGGCAACAGCCTCAACGACCCGCAGACGATCCTCGAACTCACCGTGGCGCTCGGGATCCGACCCGTCCGCGAGCCGCCCTGGGAACCTGCGTCCGCGCGCGTCAAGTGAGGGCCGGCAGCACGCTATCGGTGAGCAGTTGAACCGACTTCCACGCCTCGTCGACCGGCATGCCGCCGACCAACGGATGCAACACGATCGGCCCGTACTCGTCGGTCGCACGGACTTCGGCGATGAGCTGTTCGGGGGTGAGAAACCGGTATCGCCCCGACGCCTTGACCTGGTCCAGGGTCTCAACTCCCGGCAGGTGCATGAGCGACCGCTCGTCGCTTGACCATCCGCCGTAAGTTACTGCCTCCCAGAGAATGTGCTCGCCGAGTTCGGCCCATGCCCGGTCGGGATCCTCGTGCAGGAAGATCATTCCGCGGTTGGTCGCTCCGGGCATGATGACAAGTGGTTTGATCCCGGACTCGGAACACAGCTGGCGATAGTAGGCGGCGATGTCGGGCAGATGGTCGGCCAGGCTGAGGGGCAGCCCAAACCGTGCGGCTCGCCGTGCGGTGGCGCGCGCTCCCCCGCCTACGAACAGCGTTGGATGCGGCCGTGTCCAGGTACCCGTGCACACTTCCCGATCTGGGTCAGCGCCTGCCCACACCGACAGCATCCGCTCAACCAGGCTGTCCATCAGCTTGCCGCGTTGGCTGAAATCCACTCCGATTGCGTCATATTCGACCGTGCGGTATCCCAGCCCGACCGTGGTGAGCAACCTGCCGCGGCTCATGTTGTCGACGAGCGCGATGTCTTCGGCCAGCCGAACCGGATTCCACAACGGCCCCAGGGCGCAGTCGACACTCGCAAGCATGGTTGACGTCCGGACCAGGAACATAGCGGCGGCCATTATCGGATTGCAGCTCCATCCGTGCCCGGTAGCGTGATGCTCGTCGACACTCACCGAGCGGACGCCGTGCGCCTCGCCCCACTGCGCTAATTCGAGTGCGGCATTGATCAACTCGCTCTGCTTACGCGGTTTGCCTTGCGGCGAACCGAAGTTGAAGCGCAGCACCGTTAACAGCATGTCCGACTACCGATCAGGGGCCTGCGACCGCAGGAATGCGGGCCAATCAGGAAACAGGGCACGGTCGACGATCTCGATGCGAGTGCCGAATGCATCGACGTAGTAGGCGAATAACGCAAGTTCCGAATATGATACGGCGGCGGTGGCTTCGAAGGTGAAGCCGTTGTCCTCCAGCGTTCGGGCGGCATCGGCCAGGCTGTCAGTGAAGTAGCCGAGGTGGTGAACGGAGTTGCCATGGGCGGCCACCCAGGGACTTCCAGGAACCTCTTGGATGAGCTCGATGTGCGGACTGTCAACGGAATAGACGATTGTCGAAGTGAATTCGTGCGTCCCGGCGGCCGCGGTGCGAAACGGCAGCGTATAGGACAGCGGAGTTATCCACTGGTACCCGGCCAGCGCGGTCAGGCGCGCCATCGCGGCATCGAGATCGGGCACCACGATGCCCGTGTGGTAGAGATCCTGGGGTCGTAGTGTCATGAGTTCCTCGCTATCTGCTGTGTGAGCCAAGCACTTTCCCAGAAATTTGTGCTGTCGGCCAGCAGATCTTCGTGGGCCGCTTTGAGTACCTCGCCTGCGCCCGGGTGGTCTTCCGGCGCCAGCTCCGCGAGGTGAATAGCGTGCAGCGGGCGCCCCGCGTCGAGGTGTGCCCGCGCCCTCTCCACGACTGCGTCGACGCCCGCCAGTTCGACTATGTCGGCGCTGACGGCGTCGAAACCAACCGGGTAAAGCTCAGTCGTCGACCGGTGATGGAACCAGCCGGAGTAGTTCTCCCAGATGGCGCGCACATCCCAGGAGACTTTGCCGTAGCCTTGGCCCACTTCGTATTCCGCGGGCAAGGTGATCTCACGCATCAGGGTCCACACGTCCTTGCCCGCGTTCATCCCGGCGACGGTCTGGTCGTGGACGTACTGGATCGCGTTGCGCAGTCGGGTCAACTCGGCGTTGATGCGCTCGGCTCCCGCGATCGGCTCGAAGTGACCGGTTACCAGCAGCTCTGGCTGCAGGTTGCGTACCCGCTCGACGGATGTGATGGCCGTCAGCGCATCGCGGTAGCGGTCGCCACGGATGGTGACCAGGTTGGGGATGTGCCCGAAGATCGGCCCGAAGGTGTTTCCACACAGGCAAATCCGATCGTCCGGCAACCACACCACAAGCGAGTCGTTGGTTTCTCCCCCGGGGACGGAGATTAGCTCCATGTGTCGCCCACCCAGTTCGAGGGTGAGGGTGTCCTCGAAGTCGAGATCCACCGTGGGCACACTCAGGCCAGGCAGTCGTTTGGTGCCGAGTCGTCGTTGAATTGCCTGTACACCGGTCGTCAGGGTGTCTTTGAAGGCGAATGCGCTGCGGTTGGCGCGATACGGGATGAGTCGTTCGTTGTCGTCTCGCCAGAGCCTCCAGTTGGCTTGTGCGACAACCGTGGTGTCGGGGTCACGAACGCTTTCCAGGCCGCCGACGTGGTCGACGTGACCCTGGGTGAAGATGATGTAGCGTACCGGCGACGAGTCGACGGCATCGAAGTTGGCGCGGTGTACCGGTCCTTCAAAGCCCATCCCGGTGTTGACGATCACCCGGCCATCTGGGGTGGTCAACAGGTAGGCGTTCGACAGACCCGGCGAGCACCACAGTCCCGGAGCGATCTGTTCTGCCTTCTCGGCCGAAGCTGGTCGCATCGCGTCGGCGCCCTGGCGGCTGCGATACACCGGTTCGAACACCGCTTTCGGCTTTTTCATTCGGCCCGTGTCTCCTTCATTCGGCGCGGACGTCAAACCTGTCGAAGTAGAAGCCGAACCGCTCGCGCAATTCGTCCGCCGAGACCCCGAAGTGCCGTTGTAGCTCGTAGCGGATGCGGCCGTGCTTGCCACGCGGGTTGCCGTCCAGGTATTGCTGGAACCGCCCACACACCTCCGGCGTCAATTCGACTCCGCCGCGTCGGTAAAGCTCGTGCAGCAACGGCATTTCGTTGCCGTTGAGGTGGTGGAAGCTGACGTCGATGCTGCGTTCGGCCGGAACCAGATCGCGGTCGCGCACACACGCGCTCAGCAGTCGGTGCACGCGATCGGTCCAGTAGTCCAGTAGCCAGGCGGGCTCGATGCTGGTGCGGCGCAGCCGGTCGGAGTAGGCCATCATCGTGACTGCCGACTGGATCACCGCGGCTGGGTCGCGGTGGGTGAAAGCCACGGTGGCGTCGGGAAACGTCGCCATCAGCGGGCCGAGCTGCTCACAGTGCTGCGGGCTCTTGAGTACCCAGGTCCGCGGGCCGCGCAGAAACGTCAACGCCTGCACCACTTTTCGCATATACCGGTAATGCCGCGTTTGATCCAGTCCCAGATAGTAGTTACGCCATCCGGGCACCCGCGCATGCCATTCCAGCACATAGCCGGCCAGATCGAGGTCGAGGAGTTCGACCTCCTCCTCGATTGCCTCGGGGAACCGGTCGTGCATGGCGGCCACCACCGGTGCGCTAGCCATCAGCGCGTCGTGTTCGGCCTTGGCGCGCGCGTAGCGGGGGTCGACGCCGGCGATGTCGGGGCCTTGGCCGTGGGCCGGTATGGGTTCCTGGCTCTCCCAGTACGGCAGCGAGCGCCGGCGTGGATCGGCGGCAATGAGATTCACCAGGTGCGTGGTACCCGACCGCGGCATCCCGACCACGATGAAGGGCTTCTCGATCGGGATCGACTCGATCTCGGGATATCGCTTAATGAGGTCGGTCAACGACAACCGGTTCCGTAGCAGGCGAACGACCCGTTGCCGCAACGACGACCGTGCGAGTTGGGTCAGCCCGTCGTCGGCGTCGATCGAGGCCACATGTGTGCTCAGGCGCTCACCGAAGCCGTCCGCGTCATCCAGGTCGTCGGCGCCCGCTTGCTCAATGGCCTCGGCGACCATCCCGTCGACGTCGAAGTCGACGTGCCGGGTTTCGGTGTACTTCAGAATCTGACGTTGAATGTCGGTCAACTGGGGTGACGTCAGATCGTCGAAGTCGATGTCGTCGACGGCGTCTTGGATTTCCTGGTCCGCTGAACCCACGCGACCTCCTCGACCAGCCGTCGGCGATATAACACGAACGCTAGCCGCGGCCAGAACCCGTCGTTGACCGACCTCCCGGCAAGCGGGAAGGCGGGGCCGCAATGGCCAGGACCGAACGCTGCGCTAGAACCATGGGGCGGTACCCTGCAGCGGTAAACAGCCCCCTCGTCTCGGCAGAAAGGTAATCCGGTGCTCGTCGTCACCACCAACGACCTTCCCGGTTGGGAGATCCAACGCGTGTGCGGCGAAGTCTTCGGGCTTACCGTGCGCTCACGAAACGCATTCTCCCAGATGGGCGCCAGTTTCAAGTCGATGTTCGGCGGCGAACTGCAGGGCATGACCAAGAACCTGGCCGAGAGCCGCAACGAGGCGATGAATCGGTTGATCACCGAGGCGCGCGCCAAAGGCGGAAACGCGATTGTCGCAATGCGCTTCGACACCACCGAGATCGGCGAGGTGTGGACCGAGATCTGCGCCTACGGCACCGCGGTGCAGGCCGTGCCGGTTACCGACGGCGCACGCTACACCGCCTCCCAGCTGGGATACGGCGGCGCACCCCAGCAGCCGCAGCCGCAGCAGCAGCCTCAGCATCAGCATCAGCATCAGCAGCGGGGGTAAATATCGCCGAAAGACGACTCGGCGCTCTGGCGGCGTGGATCAATTCTATTGCTATTGCCCCCGATTCGACATTTCACTGGCCCGGCGGGGGGCTGTCCTGCCGTCACACCCCGGTCGGCACGCTCCGACGTCGACGTCCTCGTCTCGATAATTTCGGCTCTGTGCGGGTAGCGAACCCTCGCGGCGATCCGCTAAATGCGATCATGTAGGTCTCCAAACGTCCGCGATTGCGTTTGGTGAACTGTGCTACCGACCTGTATGAGGTGAAAATGGCCGATGCCCAGGACGCCAACTCTGACCTGAGCGCGAAGAGGGCTCAGTGGGGAGAATGGGCGCGCAAACAATTCAGCGGCGACGAAGCGCAGGTCCAAGCCGCTGCCGAAGCAGCGCTGCGTGCGGCACTAGCGGGTGCATCCAGCCAGGAAGCCGCCGCAGCCGGCCACGAGGCCGCGGCACAAGCCGGCGCCACGCCACTCGGGCCGTCACCCGGCGGCGCTCAACCCCCCGCCCGCCCGACGCCGGGCGACGCACCGGTACCGGCCGGTCACCAAACGCAAACCACCTCACCCAAAGTTGCGTGGTATCGCAGGCCCGCCGTCCTGTTGACGGTGGGCGTGGTCGTCATCGTCTTGATCGGCTTGCTGATCTGGGGCATCACTTCTCGTTCGTCGGGTCCCAGTACGCCACAGACATCCGTCGTCCCGGCTACCAGCACGACCCAGCCGTCGACAACCAAACGCACGAGGAAGCCCAAGACCAGCAGCTCGACGTCGCCGACCCCGAGCGCAGCGGGCTCGGGCACCGTGACCATCACCATCCCGTCGGCGCCGGCGTAACGTCGATCGGCCGCGACTCGACGACTTTCTCGATTTCGGCCCGCGGACGGCCTCTTCCGGCGTAATCTCACCAAACCAGTTGTTAGAAGCGGCATTAACGGAATGCCACGCGGGGTTGGGGGTTGCGATGGTGCGTGTCTTTTGGCCGGCTTGACCGGCGCCAGCGCGGCTCTCAGCGCAGGTGTGGCCGAACTGCTCGGCAGCTCGCGCCGACGGTCGCTACAACATCCTCAGGGACGATCCGGCCTTCGCTCCAAAGCTTGATCGCGGCAACGGCGGCATCACCTGGGAATCGCATTGACGACACGCTCCGCGTGTCGAAGGCCCGTTCGCCCCGGCACGGTGAATACTGCTGGGTGACAACGAGATAACAATTCTCCACTACGAGGGATTGCGAATTCAGCATGCCCGCCGGGCAACACTATCGTCGCTTCGTGCGCCGCCGAACGGCCCTGAAGCTACCGCTACTGCTGGCAGTTGGCGCCGCACTGGCCCAAACGCCTTGCGCCACTGCGGAAGCGGCTCGGTGGTCACCTGATCGTGTCAGTCGCTGGTATCAAGCGCAAGGCTGGCTCGTCGGCGCCAATTACATCACCTCGACCGCGATCAACCAGCTTGAGATGTTTCAGCAGGGCACCTATGACCCCCGACGCATCGACGCCGAGTTGGGCCTGGCCCGGTTGCACGGGTTCAACACGATGCGGGTTTTTTTGCACGATCAGTTGTGGGCGCAGGACCGGCAACGCTTCCAGCTGCGTCTCGCGCAATTCGTCTCCATCGCGGCGCGCCACGGGATCAAACCCCTCTTTGTGCTGTTCGACTCCTGCTGGGACCCGTTGCCCAAGTCGGGGGTACAGCGCGCGCCACGGCCTGGCGTACACAACTCGGGTTGGGTGCAGGGCCCCGGTGCCGAACGTATCGATGACCGCCGCTACATCAGCGTTCTGCAGGACTACGTCACGGGCGTGCTGAGCCAATTTCGCAACGACGATCGGGTTCTGGGTTGGGACCTGTGGAATGAGCCCGACAATCCGTCCCGTGTGTATCGGAAGGTGGAGAGGACCGACAAGCTGGAGCGCGTCGGAGAACTGCTGCCACAGGTGTTCCAGTGGGCGCGTTCAGTCGATCCGGCGCAGCCGCTGACCAGCGGCGTCTGGGACGGAGCCTGGGGAGATCCGGGGCGCCGCAGCGCAATCGCGAGCATTCAACTGGACAACTCCGACGTGATCACATTCCATAGCTACGCGCCACCTGGCGAGTTCGAGGCCCGGATCAACGAACTCACCCCGCTGGGGCGGCCGATCCTATGCACCGAGTACATGGCCAGGTCGCAGGGCAGCACTGTGGAAGGAATCCTACCAATTGCCAAGCGACACAACGTCGGTGCCATCAATTGGGGTTTCGTGGCTGGAAAAACTCAGACGTATCTGCCGTGGGACTCCTGGGACCACCCGTACACGACGCCTCCGAAGGTGTGGTTCCACGACCTCTTGCAACCCGATGGACGGCCGTACCGGGATGGCGAAGTTCAAACAATTCGCAGCCTGACGGGCAATGTGTTGTTGGCCCAGGACCAAGCCGCAGGTCGCGTACGGTAAACCCGGCATGGGCCGCGTCGCACAGAAAGTCGTTTTGTCAGCGACGAGCTGACCTGCCAGGTGCCAATCAAGACATAGCTAGCGCGTGCTGGGGCAGTGCCCGCTTGCGAGGGGGACGCAAAAGCCCTCATTTCGCAGTGCGAAATGAGGGCCTTTGTCGTCACGATTTAGGTCGTCGCGCCGCGACGGGCCCGGAAGAACTCCGCGCTGGGCCGTTGCGCGAGCAGTACCAGGATCGGCACCGCGAACACCAGGCCTAAAACCGCTTGCACCAACGCAGTGCCGGGCGAGGTCGTACCATCTGCGAGGTTTCTGACGAGTGCTAGCGCAGTGAGACCTACTTTCATCACTGACATAACCAGCAGCATTGTTTTGCGGCCTTTCAGAGCTCTGACGCCGCCCCAGATGAACAGTGCAGTAAAGGCAGCTTCCAGCAGCGTGATTACGACAACGACCGCAAACAAATGGGTTGTCAAATGGTAGCTAGCAGTCAAAGCAGCTAGTCGCAGCAGAATAAATAGGTAGACGAGCGTGCCCAGCCCGCCATACACAAATGCGAGGACCGCCGCGGCAGTGACGGAGCCTGGGCGCCGCCGGGAAGCGGGTGCAGCGTACAGCGGCGGCAGCTCGGTGTTGGTTGCGTGAGGCGCGTTGCTCTCGGCGAGCGCCCGATTCGGATGTGACATTGTTTCCTCCTCGATCGAGTCGGTTCATGGATTGATTGGTGTGGCGTGCAAGTGGCTCAGATGGCGAGATTTCGCGTCGCCGCCGCCGAAGTCGTTTGCTGCGAAAAGATTTGCAGTCAGCGCTTGGAGGCTTCTAAAAGAGTCCTTGGAGCTCGCGTGAGTCTTCGGCCCGTTCGCGTGGAGTCAGAACCTCAACGTTCGATGACCAAACTGCGATGGCCGTCGGTGGTTAATTCCCCCCGCAACTGGTCGCGGCGGCCTGCGCGTTGCTGTCGGTTCGCGATGAGGCCCGCGACGATCAGAAGAACGGCATAGACCATGAGGTAGAGGTTCTCCAGCGGTTGCCAGCCGACCATTCGCGGCACGAACAGGTAGAGACCGATGCGCGGGGCGGCGTCAAACGGAAGTGAATGCGGCCACGAACCCAACACCGCGAATAATGTCGCTACCCCGACCCACCACCACGAGTTTGTGAGTGCCCGATGTACGAAGTAAACGATCACCGGTACAAGCCACACCCAGTGATGGCTCCACGTAAAAGGTGATACCGCGGAGGCGCTCAGTCCCGCAACGGTGATCGCGAGCAGGGATTCTCCGCGGCGATACAGGCGCACGGCGATCCACATGCTAAGCGCCACCACACACAGATCGGCGCCCAACCATAGCCACGGGGACGGCACCTCTCCCGTCAGGCGGGCGATCCCGCCGCGGACAGACTGGTTGGCGACATGGAAGAGCGACTTGTTGAAAGGACTGGACTCGACGACCTTTCCGCGCCAGTACTGCCAGGAATCGTTAGGAAGCGCGAGCCAGCCCAGCCCGATTGTCGCGGCGATCGTCGCGACGGCGACCCCGGCGGCTCGCCACTGGCGCAAGAACAGGTAGTACACGACGAAGTAGGCGGGCGTGAGCTTGATGCCCGCCGCGACGCCGATGCCGATCCCCTTGAGTCGACTGCGGTTTCCGAGCGAGGCGTCCCAGAGCACCATCAGCATCAGCAGTAGGTTGATCTGCCCGAAGAACAGCGTGGTGCGGACCGGTTCCAAAAACGCGCAAGCAATCCCCAACAGTGCGGAGACACCGGCCAGGTACGGGGTCATGCGGTAGCCCAGTATTCGAAAGCACAGCATCACAATTGCAGCCAGCAGTACGACGTTTATCGCCAACCAGATGTACTTGTCTGCGCCGTCGGGTAACCAGACCAGCGGCGCAAAGAAGAGCGCTGCGAACGGTGGGTAGATGTACTCGAACTTGCAGTAGCCGGAGGGCTTGACATAGAGCGGCAGGTCTCCGAGAGCATGACGCCCGCCGTCGCGGAAAATGCAGAAATCCCACCCTCCTACCAGCAAACCGATGTCGCGTGCCCATAGCGTCACGAGCGTGGTCAGCAGTACTCCGGAAACAACCGCCGCGACTAGGAGGACCAGCAGTGTCGACCATCGGAAGTCGAGCTGTCGATCGTCGAAGGGAAGGTGACCATCGGGTGACTGGGCGGCCCGGTCAGCTCCGCGCATCGATGGACAGTCCTCTCTGGAGCGAAACCGCGTTTGGTCGTCACTCAGTAAATGTGGTCCTGGCTGATCGTCAGGCCGTTGTCGCACGTCACGGTGACGTGCCAGGTCGAGCCGGTCGCGGGTCCGTGACGATCGAGCCTCGTCTCCGCCGGCCGGTTACGGTGAAACTCACGGTGTCGTTGTAATTGACAATGACGGCGGGACCCGCCACCGCAACGGTCCTGTACACGCAGCCCACTGCCCGATTGTCTGCGTTATTGGTAATCGCAACAAAGGCCGGTATCCCTTTGGGCGACGGTTCGCCGTACCACAACTTCAGCTCCGGAGGCGGCGCCGGTGGCGGCGCCGCCGTTGGGGGTGCCGCCGCTACGGGTGGAGCCGCTCGGGGTGCCGTTTCGAATGCCGCCGTCGGATCCGGTGTCGACTCCTCGGTCGCAATGAGCGAGAAACTCGTCGACCACGGGATGCTCGTCCCCGTCGTGCCGGCAGGCGCGGCGCCCGGCTCGTCCGGCCCCGACACGAAAATTCCGACTTCAGCGATTAACGCAGCGGACGCAGCCGCAATGAGAATGCGGTGGCAGGAGTGACTGATGAACAGCTTCATCGCGCACGTCTCCTCGGGCCCGACGCCCCCAAGGCGGGGGTTTGTTCAGCATACGAGCTGCGTGTGGGCACGAGGAGGCAGGGTAATCGCTGCGCCAAGTGCGGAAGGCATCGAATTGACTGCCGGAAGGCGCGTGTGATCCGAAACTGCTTGGCCCGGTTTGGCTTTCAAGGTCCCGCGAAGTCACCGACGGCGATCATCTTGTTGGCGTCCCGGGCGGTGGCGAAACCTCCCGCGTTGAATGCACAGTTCAGGATGATCGCTCGGTGTGCAGGACTTCCCATCCACCAGTCGAGCGCTGCGCTCGGAGTCGCCGCGGATCCGGTGCCCCAGTAGACGATCTCACCGATGTAGCCGGCCCTGGGGTAGCCCGCATCCGCGATACGCTCCTGCGGTGACGAGCCGTCCGAACCGACATGGCCGTCCAGCCCGTTCTTCAGCATGTCGTTGGCGTGCCGTTGTGCTGCCGCCGTCAAACGCTGGTCGTCGCCGGTCACCCCGCATGTCTGGCGAAGCCGGCTCACCCCGCTGTACACCACGGTCCCCGAATCGTCTGCGCGCGCAGCGGATCCAGCAACCGTGCCGAGAGCCGTTGTGAAAGCAGTGTAGATCGAGAAGACGGCGACAATCTTGACTTTCATCGTCACGTTGCCTCTTGCCACGCGCTCGCTTTGCTGCTTTTGGCAAACAAATGCTATCCGCGTTCGACGATGAAAGGTCGGGAATCGCCAATCCGGCGGCCCTACCACGTTTGATCAGTCCCCGTGTGCGCGGCCTCCGTGTGCACGATGTCGATAAGTTGGCGGTCGATGGATTCCAGTTGCCTGGATTCAAAGTCGTTCTTCACGGTGGAAAACGGGTATTCCGGCTGCACGAGACAAAGGAGTCCAAAGTGGCGAAGAATCATGGGCCTAGCGTCAAGAACGACAAACAGTACGAGGGACTGCGTAAGAAGGGGATGAGCAAGTCGAGGGCCGCCGCGATATCGAACTCGCCTGGTGCCTCCAGCAAGGGCGGCAAGAGCTCGGGCAGCAGCCAGAGCAGCCGTAGCAGCGGCAGCGGCAGCGGCGGTAACCAGTCGCAGAAGAAGGCCGCGGGGCGCAAAGGCGGCAAGAAGTCGAGCTAGTCTTCGTCGACCGAAAATGGGGATGAAGGCAAAAACTTAGCCGTGCTTGGCTGCCTCCTGGGCGAGCTGCACGCGCGACGCGAGGCCGAGTTTGTTGTAGACGTGGGTGAGGTGGGCTTGCACCGTGCGTGGGGAGACGAAGAGTCGTGCGGCGACTCCCTTGTTGTCCAGTCCTTCGCCGACCAATCGCACCACGTCGAGTTCGGCTCGGGTCAATGAAGCCCATCCGCTGCTGGCGCGCCTACGTTCGCCGCGACCACGGCGAACGTAGGCGATCGCTTCGTCGATGGTCAGCGACGCTCCCTCGTCCCAGGCGGCACGGAAGTCGGTGTCGCCCAACTGATCTCGGATAGCTATGAGTCGGCGCTCGTGGTCGGCCTCGAATATCTTGAATCGAGCGACACCGTTTTGCTGCCGAACAGCATCTGCCGCGCCGAGTAGGCGAGCAGCTTCTCGGTAATTCCCCGCCTCCGCCGCGACGTAGGCGAGGCATTCGAACGCATCCGGAACGGTCATATAGCCATGCGTTTCGGTCGCAACATTGAGTGCTTCATGAGCATCAAGACTGGCTTGCTCCATCTCATCTTGCGCGATTGCTACGCGTGCCCGAGAAGCTAATGCCGCGACAAGTGAAACGCCCGTCGACATCGCAACCACATCGTCGGCCCGACGTCGGGCTACTGCGAGCTCGCCGAGGGCCAGTAGCGGCAATGGGGTGACTACATACGTGTTTACAGTTGCAGGCGTCAACGGCGTACGTTGCAGCGCCGCTTCGTATGCTTCGTGAGCCGCGGCGGCATCGCCTGCCATCAGCCTGATCAGCCCGATCGCCGAATACCCGACGCGGTCAACGAGTTCGCCAACATTGGACTGATCATCCAGGTACGCATCCGCGGAGACCAGTGCACCGTCAACGTCGCCCTGCCATGCCAGCGCAAAGGTCAGGCACAGGAGCGCTGCCTCTCTGCAGAACGGATCGTGCGCGGCGATGGCTTCGGCGAGGGCGTCGCGTAGCGAGGCGGCCGCCTGCGTTACCTCGCCGCGGTATGTGGGTGCGGTCGCTAGAGCCAATCGACACAGACGCCCGTTGGAGTCATCGCCGATCGCTTCGGCGAGGTCGCAGCCTTCACGGGCCGCCGCACTGATCGCGACGTGGTCCCCTGCGCTCATTGCGGCCACTGATTGCCAACCCAGAATCTGACACAGCCGCCACCGATCATCGAGTTCGCGCGCGAGGCTGCCGGCCTCCAGAAAATCTGTTCGGGCCACATCGGATTCGTGAGCATAGACGTTCCCGTGCGCGATCAGGGCGCGCATGACGAGAGCCGGGTCTCCGATCTCGCGCGCCAGCCCGGG